>JAJZFJ010000312.1 GCA_021805395.1 bacterium | reverse complement strand
GCAATGCTAATGCACTGTTCTGTTGCTGGAATCAGGGTTTTCTTTGAAGGAGAAGAAAATTGTCTGTGCAATCCATCCAACAACTTCTTCAGTAAAGGTAATACTGCTGGGGTACCATTTATTTCAATCAGTTGTATGAGTACAAGGTTTAATCTGATTTGTGTGTCACTAGAATTATTTCGTACAATCTGAACAATACGCTTCATATCATCTGAAGTTAACTGAATCATAATACCATTCAGAATACTTAACTGAGCCTGTGATTCAAGTAAAATATCTAGTTCCCTATGTGATTCAGATGCAGTAATGAATGAACCAGACATCTCATACAGTAAAGATTTGACATATAGAGTGACGGAGATGTCTTCTACACGATTACGTTCTGTAAGCACTTTAATGAAGGTACGGATCCTGGATTTATCCAGGAATGAATTTTTAATAGGATAACTACACATTAGCAAATTAATACTAAACACAGTTATATTAATATAAAAACCACTCAAATTAACAATAAATTTAGATAGCCCAAGAAACACCAAATAATTGGATAGTAGCATAATTAAAGGCAAACACAATACATAGATAATAAAATAACTGTATTTGTAAACAATTGCGAATATTGCTGGCATTTCCGATTTTTTTTGAGTTATCAGCTTCAGTAATTCACCAGAGGAGACTGTGACGAGGATTGCTTGCAACTTCTGGAAGTCTGACTTTTTCTTCGATTTTAGTAGCTCCAGTACTTCATTAGTAGTATTCATTAGTTATATCCTGTTAAGGTGCATCACATCAGTCATCAAACTTCTAAATTATAAGACGAACTTGAAAAGAAATGCAATATATTTCTTCTGTACCCTTTATGCCTAATGTGTCACTCTTTTAGCAAAGAATTGGGTAGCAGATCCGGTGTAAACACTAATGAATCAGATTCTGCAAGCACCACACCTCTTTCAATTACATTTTCCAGTTCCCGAACATTTCCCGGCCAGCTATATCTGAGTAGTATAGGTTCTATATCTGGATGAAAGCTCTTTATGCATCGGTCATTAACGGGCACAAGTTTCGATAAAAAATGGTGTGCGAGCGGCATTATGTCTTCTTCTCTTTCACGAAGAGGGGGCATATCAATACCTATTATGTTCAGTCTGTGGTAGAGATCGTCTCTAAATTTGTTATCCGCCATGGCAAGCTCAAGATTACGATTTGTAGCTGCTACCAATCTCACATCTATCTTGATGCTCTTGCTGCTGCCCAGCCTCTCGATCTCACGTTCCTGTAGAACTCTTAGCAGCTTGATTTGTACATTTCCAGGCATATCACCCACTTCATCTATAAAGAGGGTACCAGTATGAGCCATCTCAAATCGTCCAGCCCTCGCTGTAGTTGCACCTGTGAATGCATTCTTCTCATGACCAAACAGTTCACTTTCTATGAGGGTTTCAGGTAGAGCAGCACAGTTTACTGCCACAAACGGCTTGTCTGAACGGCTTCCGTTTGTGTGAAGCGCTCTGGCTATTAACTCCTTTCCAGTTCCGCTTTCGCCTCGTATCAGCACCGTAGTTCGGCTGTTTGCTGCCCGTTCAACAATGCGATAGACTGCCTGCATGGCAGCACTCTTACACTGTAATATGTCTGTTTCTGAGTTCTTGAGTTGTGGTTTTGTGGAGCGTGTACTTGCGGGCGATCGGCTGAATTCCAGTGCTTTTTTTACCATCAATCGCACTTCATCCACATCGAACGGCTTTTGTAGGTAATCGAATGCACCGGCTCTGGTTGCTTCCACTGCAGAACGGATCGTACCATACGCAGTGACTATGATTGCTGCACAGGAAGGATGTATGTTTTTGATTTGTGAGAGCACCTCAACACCGGTGAGATCAGGCATAATCAGGTCTGAGATGAGAACATCGACATGCTCGGTATTGGCGATCTCTATTGCCTTTCTGCCGTTTTCAGCAGTGAGTACTTTGAAACCTTCTTTAAGAAAAATAACTTCCAGAACACGCCTGATATTAGGCTCATCGTCAACGATAAGTATATTCAGATCTTTGCCGATCGTCTTTGTCATCAATCTTATTCTCCACTACACGTCTGGCAGTACACCCGGATATCCTGGCATGATTGGCTTGCGGTCAATTCTCTGGTGTTCCTTACGGGTTGATTGAACAAAGGGCATAACAATTGTGAAATTCGATCCTTTTCCCTGTGTACTTTCAACTATAATATTTCCTCCGTGCTGATCAACAATCTTCTGCACTATCGGTAATCCTAAACCCGTACCACGAGTTCTGGTTGTAACAAATGGCTGAAATATTCTCTCCCTGTTTTTCGAATCGATACCCACGCCTTCATCTATGATGCTCAATGCGATACGGGCATCATCGGTCGCTCGCGTACAGATTGTTATGTTACCACCTTGTGGCATCGACTGAATTGCATTCACAACCAGATTCCTCACCACCTGCCCAAATCTGGCAGGATCCGCCTGAAGTGTAGGCAGGTTGTCTTCACATTGCCAGGTGATCCTGACTCCGTTTTGAACGATGATTTCACTAAGTGCCTGAATGGAGGTTTCCAGAAATGAGTTGACATCAATTTCTCGAATATCGAGCGCAGGCTGACGTGCAAAATCCAGCATCTCTGCTGTTAAACTACTTAGATTATCAACCTCAGAAAGAATAATTTCCGGCCATTCATTCCTGCGCTTCAATGATTTAAGATCATGTTGAAGCATCTGAGCTCCTGCACGAATGGGTGAAAGTGCATTTCTTACTTCGTGCGCCATTCTGGCAGCCAACTGGCCGAAATCTGCCAGACTGGTCATGCGCTCCAGCTCCACCTGCATTTTCGCCTCTTCGGTAGTGTCCTCTATAAGAAGTACTACACCACTTAATTCACCACCGGTAGGATTTAGTGGAGATACCAGCAATGTGGCTATTATCTCATCATAACTTTTAGGATGAAGCACAATTCTTCTACGTGGAATTCCTGCCCGAGTATGCATCACCTCATCTACTGTATCAAGCAGGAGAATGATCTCCTCCTCGGGAAGTTGTGCCCTGTTTAGAAGGGAGCGCAAGTCCTCACATCGTTCTCGCCTTCCATGAACCCTCAGTAGTTTTTCAGTTGCCGGATTGAGTCGTGTGATACGTCTCTGCGCATCGAGGCTGATGATTGCAACATCCACCGATTGTAAAACCAGGTCCGTATAGTCTTTCAATTTACGTGTATTCGCCAGAGCATCCTGCATTCGTGCATACAGACGAGAGTTTTCTACTGCTATTCCCACCTGTCCTGCAAATGCTTCCAGAAGACTCATTTGAGATGGGGTGATTGAATCACGACGGCCCTTGTTATCGGCTACCAGCACTCCAATACACTCCCCATCCGCTCCCTGCATAGGCGATACCACAAATTCGTCTGTACCCAGTGATCTGGCAAGGCCGCGTGCCTTGCTCATTAAAATGGAGTCGTGTTTGATATCTGAACCGGCATTGAATTTTTGCTGGGTACAGCTTAAAGCTACCGTTCCTATGGGTCCATCACCCAGCCTGACCCTCAATCGTGAAAATGACTCCATATATCCAGACCAGAACTTCGCCTGCAGCGCTCTGTTCCCAGTATCCAGAAGCAGCACGCCACATCTGCCAAATCCTACAATTCTGCATACCTCTTCAGGAACACTGTGCATAAGCCTATCCATCTCCGTATTTTCAATGAGGGATCGTGACAGTGTGGCAAGTGTCTGCAGCTCATCTGCACGTATCTGAAGATCACGGTACAGTCGTGCATTGGCAATTGCCATTGCAGCCTGTGTTGCGAAAACAGAGAACAGGCGCAGATCTTCCTGCGTGAAATCATCTGAATTCCGTTCTCTTCGTATGGAAAGCACCCCAAGCACTCTTCCTGCCTGATCCTGCATTGGAACAAGTATTGACGAGCCTATCTCAGGCCTGAGCAGAACGCCGTCGAGCCTGTGATCCGTGGTTTGTGAGGTAATCAGCATTGGTCGGAGGGTGGATGCTACCCTGCCCCCCAATCCTTCGCTAATACGTTGAGTAGCGTGATGAGCTTCTGATGACAAGCCATGGCTTGCCTCGACGCGAAGGTTACCGGAGCTGTCGTCCAGTAGCATCACTGAACAGGCCTGGGCATCCATCAGGATGCATGTTCGCTCGGTGATTCTCTGTAGTAGCTCATCCGTTCTATCGGGAGAGACTGATTTCCCCTGCTCATACAGAGAGGCAAGCTCCTGAATTCGATGCTTTGCTCTTGTCTCAATGGTGGCTGAAAAGGACTGCATTAGCCGCATTGACACCAGAGAAGCCAGTTGGTGGGATAACACCGGTAGTGCATCGAGCAGGTAAGGCACGGGTATACACTCAAGGCGGAATCTGCCCACATCTCTCACCTGGTTTTTCAGGACAAAAAACACACACTGTCTCCCGCACGCATCCTCATTGATATTGGCGTCAGAAGGAATACCATGACGGTAGAGAATACGCTGTCCCCGGTCCACGAACTCCAGTTCCAGCCACAATACCCCCGCTGTTTGAAGGATCTGGAAGAGTTCATGAGCAGCTTGACGAGGGCTGTGCGACAGTGCGATTGCCTCCGATGCTGCTGAAAGGAGACGAAAAGCCTGACTATCCCTCACGGATGTGTCTCTGTCATCAAGTATCGCGGAGTTTAGGCGGTTATGCCCTTTCATATCAAAGCTCTTTTCGTGCAGGTGCATCATCATTACTCTATTATAAATCATAATCCCTAGAGATGTGCTATTTTTGTGAATTACAATTGATTCCCAGTAGGTATACGTAAGTTAACCCATCAGGATGCAGTTTTGTCAGGATAAATAAAATGCGATTATTGAAAGTTTATTCTGTTTAAAACAATGTATCCCGATTACCGACAAATCTGAACGAGATATCGTTATACATACACCTTTACGCTGATGAATGTTCATCCCGTTTTTTTCACAAACTGTAAACATGATTCATAATTTACGAGTGATGCAGGAGCAGTTAATCTGAAATAAAAAGAAGATAGCAGATATCAAACTCAATTGATTATCAAAATCATTTAATTACAAATCAGTCAAAATGTGTCGATGTAATAATTATATCTACATGCAGTTAACACTTGATGTATCGTGCCTATCGTTCAATCATTAAAATCTGAATTGATACCGAAATGATACTATCTAGCCAAAGTTCCTGTGAGAAATACTACTCCTCGAGAAGGCAAATCTATTTTAACTCCTTTTGATAACACAGTAGAATTAAGTGTTGAGTATGGAATGGGAAAACCTTGGCTGTTATGGAGATGCTGTTCTCTGAAATATCGGTACATTTTAAGATTTACTCTGGATGTGAGCGTTGGCACTTTAAGCACAACTGACTGAGGCAGGTTGCTGTCGTTCACAAGCATTACCGATATAATCTGGGAACTGTTCCGCCTGTCCATGCTTGCAACAGCTCGGAAACGGTCTATATCTGGCTCGGTAGTCCTAAGGATACTGCAACCTCTGGGGAATAGACGTGACATAAGAGACCAAGTATAGAACCATGGTCGTACGTCAAAATCGGAAGGATTACCCATAGCAGCTCCCTGCGAGTTCCAGAATCCCCATACCTTTAATGTAAGCGGACCCGGTGGAACCTGATAAGCGCCAACGGTGTGCATTGCATCATCCAGGTCCCATGCAGTTGCCCCCATCCAGCCAGCTCTTGCCACCTGGGCAACATAATCAGCCATCATAACCCCATAGCCAAATGTTTTTACACGTGGCTGCTGATCACCATTCATCTTGCCGGTAAGAAGTCCCGATTCACCTATAAAAAGCGGTTTAGATGCCACCACCCTTCCATGCTCACCGAGCATTTTCTTTTTTAGTTTTAACAATGCTTCAATCTCATCGTCGTATACTTCAGGATCAAGTGCATACCAGTGTAGATCCCATGCACCAATCTGTGATGCAAGGTCATTTGCTGCCCTGTCCAGCCAGGTGAATGGTTCCAGCCATTGTGTATTTCCGGTAGTATCAGGGCCTATAATCAGTACTTTTTTATTAAGCCCTCGCCTAACAAATTCCTGGTATAGTGTCTTTACTACACTTTCCCATGTCTGGTAATCTTTATTGCCAGACCAGCTGCCATTTGGTTCATTTATTACATTATAAAATTTGATACAGGTAAACCCCCGCTCTTTTCTGAGATAGCTCAGCAAGTCTGCGGTTATTTTAGCCCAACGAGGATCTGTCTCATCCTTAATCAGTCCTACAGGTGGCGACCATTCACCAAGAATGACGTTAATATGCTGCTGCTCAGCAAAACTTAAAATTCCGCATAACTTGTCCAGTTCCCCTCTATGAACTGAATAGCCCTTCTGCCAGACATACTCTGGAGAGCCATCCGCTCTAAATCCCAGACAGTACGAATTGGCATTCCACATTACTCTAAGGTACCCAGGTTTGCAATACTGCATCCTTTCCTGAATTACCTTCCAGTCTGCAGAAGATGGCTGATACTCGTAAGGATCCCATTGCACCCCCAATCCCATAAACGGAAATACCACCTTTTGCCTTACATGCACAATCACCTCATGAGCTGATGAATCCGAGTAGCATTTAATTGAGGGAATTGCAACCGCTATAAGCGCGAAGATGAATTGCTTGAGAATACTGTTTCGTTGCAAAGGGAACTCCATCCGTGTAGATATCCTCAATTGTACTTTGTACAAGTTATGCGGTCAAGCATAAGGTTAATGCTGTGAGGTAATCTAAGCACTATGCTTGCATTTTGTTTGGAGACCTGAAGAATACTTTTCGATAGAAGGATTACTGATAATGCGTGAGATTACTGGTCTAGTGAAGGTTGCCGAAGGTTTACGTTTTCCCGAAGGTCCCGCCTATGATGGCAAAGGTAATATCTACTGTTCGAACTGTCAGGGGGACTATATTAGCTGTTTGAGATCGGATGGAAGTATCGATATTCCGTACACGGCTAATACTCATTCCAACTCTCCATTTACATTTCACAAAACTAATGGAATGATCTTCCATGAAGATGGTTCGCTATGGGTGTGTGACTTTGCCCGCAAGGCAATCATACGAATTAAACCCAATGGGGAACAGGAGCTCATAGCAGATTCCTGCGAAGGTTTGCCGTTTATGGGTCCCAACGATCTTGTATTCGATCCACATGGAAATCTCTATTTCACTGATCCTGAAGGATCGGGAAGAGATAACCCGGTTGGTAAGCTGTACAGGATTGACGGCACAACTCGCTTTGTTACAGTGGTGGCAGACGGTATGGCTTTCCCCAATGGTCTGGCGTTCTCTGCCGATTGTAAAACGCTGTATGTATGTGAGAGCCAGTATAACAGAATGGTACGTTTCAATGTTCTTCCAGATGGAAGTCTGGGAAATTTGGAGGAATTCGCCTCGCTGGAGTCAGATGGTGAGGGTGATCCTGATGGCATGGCACTTGATGTTAGAGGTCATCTTTGGATAGCTCACTATGGAGCACATAGTGTGCTCGAGCTTAATCCTGAGGGAGAGATTGTAGGTCGCATTCAGATGCCAGTAGATACAGACCAGGGGCCGACAAATGTCGAATTTGCTGGAAGTGATCTTCGAACAATGTATATCACCGATCCATCTACCAGTGCATTATACAGAATCTCCATGGAGTACCCTGGCCTGAAACTGTTCTGTTCACCTTAAGTTCTGTGAATTAACCCTTGTGCACAAATCCCGAAGGTTTTATTCATGGAAATCTACTCAAATCTGTAAGGGCAAAATACGAGCAGGTAGTGGCTATTTTTCTTTGAAGGATGCCAGTACAGGGATAATCAACTTCTCACCCGAACTTGTAGTAATCTCGATATCTGATTGTAACTGAATAGACCGCTGAGCTTTTTTCAAGGTAACCACCAGTATCCACCGCCTGGATGTTCGCCCTTTTTTAAGAGGATGAATCGAAGCGTTCAATCCTTGGCTTTCAGACTTCACTTGGATCTCTGCCAAAGATAGTGCTGTTTGAGATGTTATCAAAATTGAACTCTTCGATGTTGTCCCTGGTCTCACACCAGACAAAATGAGCATAGCAGGTTTTGCCGATAACTTGCCAACTATTGTCCCAAAAACTGGCACCGTATCAGACGCTAGCAGGTCGGTTAGCGGCTGAGAAGTAAGCTTCTTTGGTACTAAATAGATCTGACCTTCCAGATTTCCAATGGGGGTGTCTGATGGAACGATGATGCTGTATGTAGTTGTTTCGCCCATATGTCCATGTACGGTCGAATTTTCTGGCTGGGAACTTGATTTTATCTGCACCCCTTTAACAGAGCATGTAAGTGTTGGCCAAACTCCGTTCTTTATTAGTCTATTGTCAATCCAAACATTCATTGGTAATGTTTTGCTTATGCCATACGCTAGATGTCCAAAATCTACCTGCATAGGTGAGAATCGAACCGGATAGGTCATCCTTCCTTTCAACTCCAGTACCACACCTGGGTTCGGCTGTCCACTGGCAAAAATCCATATATACTTGTCCAAATCACCAGGGCTTTGACTCGTGAGATCCAGATTAATTCGCACTAGAAGTTTTTTGCCTGGCTTCAGAACACAAGGCAGCATAGCATCTGGGGTAACTGTAGTACATCCGCATGAGGTGGAGATGTGGAAAATTGTACTGGGGATGCTCTGTGTGTTACGTACATACAGTTTCAGGTTAACTGAATGTGTTGATAACCCGTCCACTTCTCCCAAATTATAAACGTGTATCGCACCTCCGGTCGTGCCATTGGAGGATTGACTATTCAGATCCAGCGTAAGAGGTTCCACAGTAGAAGGAGCAGTAGCAGAGGAGTTAAGGGCAGATACAGCTCTGGTCAGTGCTACCACTGGTGATTTCTGCATCGGTCCATCATCAGTCTGATTATTTGTGAACTTCACCAAACCTGATGTGTTTTCAATGAAAACTCTGGGACAATCGGTAACACCAAACTGTTTTTCTGCCTTCATCTGAGGATCGGCTAACAGTATTGTGTTAGCAGCTAAAAGATTAGTATCGTGCTGAAAGCTCGTTGCCTGTGATGCTGGCCCCATGAATACTACAACAGTTTTGTTGTCCTTTGGAAGTACGCCAGATCGCTGCATTTGTGCCCACAACTCTGCACATCTATGACACCTGTTACAGCCGCAAAAGTAGAAAATAGAAACCGAATGCCCTTTGAGTTCAGAAAGTATGGATGGAAGTTGTTGTGAACTGGTAATTTCCTTGACATCATAATTGGAAGGAAGTGCCGTACTCAATGTTTGCTGCAAGAGAAGGTATGTAAACAGTGCGATACTAAAAAATTTAGGTGATCGTTTCATTAAACTGCATCTTTGGGATAGCAAATCATTCATCTGTTCGTGCGGCCTCCATACATATCCTGGCTCCCATTTTACCATGCAGCGGATTATATGGTATGAGGTGAGGTTATCGCATGAATGTGCACTTATTCATAATCAATAGATACCGCCAAGAAGAATGCCTTACCAGTGCGGCACATTTACAAGCTGTCCGCCCAGCAGTGACGATTCGTTTGCACAGATTCCGGGTACAGTCCAGTTCGCAGATGTTGCAGCGTCAATTGCAGGCGATCTGTTTTCAATAATGCTTGATATAAACTCATGCACAAGATATGGATGGGAACCGCCATGCCCTCCCGACGTGAAATGGGCGATCTCTGGGGGTAACAGATCGTGCCTGTCGGGACATACTACTCGCTCAATGGTGACATTTCGCCCTCGCCGTAACGGGTCTACAGCTTCTAACGTATAAACCACAGGGTTTTCATCCTCAATCTGCTGCCATTCAAATCCCTTCCTGTCTCCATACACACTGAAAGCCTCTGTGTAAGCATGTGCGGTCTGAAACCATGATCGGGTGACTTCAGCAGCAAGGTTATTGTTGGTCAGCCTGAAAAGAGCAGTTTGGAGTGGGAAGATGTTCCCACCCTCCACATGAATATCTGGCCGCAGCCTGCCAGACCCCATGCAGACAACTGATTCCACATGACACTGAGCTAATGCCAGTATGGGGGCAACTACATGTGTGGAGTAATGCATAGGAGGTTGTGCCCTCCATAACGCCGGGTATGCACCTTCCAGGTCCTGGTAATAAGTCCCTCTCAGGAAGGTGATATCACCCAGTTCCCCCTTGTCGTACAACTCCTTCGCACATAAAAACCCACGGGTATAGACAGCAGTCTCCATCATCATGTAGTTCTTGCCTGATGCTTTCTGTGCTGCTACCACCCTGTGCAGTCCAGCCATGTCCGTGGACATAGGAACCGCGCAGGCACAATGGAAACCAGCTTCCAGCACAAGAACCGAGTGCTCAACATGGTATGGCACCGGAGTGAACAGATGTACCGCATCACACTGGCCATTTTTAACCAGTGATTCCAGCGTAGTAAATCGTGACTTTACAGCAAACCTGTCACCTGTCTGATTGAGGAGTGCTTCATTCGTGTCACAAATCACAACTTCTTCTACATTGGGATGCTGCTGATAGATCGGTATGAATTCAGACCCAAAGTTTAAACCAACAACGGCAACCCTTAACTTTTGTTGCATTCCATAGTCCCTTAAACCTGTGCATGCGTGAATATCACTCAATATACCATCCAGAGATTCATGATGGTGCAGCACAGGCTGAACTTGTTGTTAAGGCAAAATTTCTGCAAGCTTGAGTGCAGCCGTAACGTAAGATGCCATAGCCCAGCCATGAGGTGCTGCCCACCATCGCTGCCCCTCAGGTCCTGCCATAAGCTCAGGAAATAATCCTACTGGCGTGGTTCTCTGAAGTACAGTGGTGAGATAAACCTGTGCTCTTGATACAAGCTCCTGTGCCTGCTCGTTACGTTTAAGCTTAAGCAGATGCTTTGCTACAGTGCAGCAGCAGCGTGCCATCCAGAGTGTGTTCACACATGCAGGCACTCCCCCAACGTAAGCATCACCCTGAAAACGCCGGATTGCACGTCCTCCTTCGAAATCACATTCCAGATGTTCAATCACACTACGCAATGTTGCTTCTGCTATCGCCATTTCATTGGGATCATTCAGATCCAGAAAGCCGAACGGCTCTATTGCACCCAAAGAGGATGAGTCTATTGTGTAATCAGGATCGCTGTTGGCATTAAATCCTCTCACAAGGTAGCCGTTGTGCACAAAATGTGACAGCATTCCAGTTTTCACTCTGGCCGCACCGTCCGCATATATTGCATCACCCAGTAATCTTGCTGCCACTTTTAATCCAGCCCATGTTGCAGCATTTGAATACGTGAACGACCCGATAAATGTCTCCCATGTGTCAAATGCCGGCCCATGAACTCCATTTTTAGTAAGTCTGGATAACAGATAGTCTGCAGCTTTTCTCAGCATCACCAAATGCTCTGTGGTGGGAACACCTCCGTTTTCCTCCCATTTGCCTAACGCCCACAGCGTCGCTCCCACCTGATCCACCTGCAGATGCTCCGGAGGAAGGCACCAGTTAGGCGCCTGTTGACCATTAAGAAAGTATCGCTGGTGCCATAATCCTTCTTTGTCCTGATGTCTGGCACACCAGTCCATACCCATTTTTGCATAGGCAGGGTAGCCTGCGTCCATCAAACCGCTCACATACTCAGCGCCATCTCTAGGCCAGAAATATCCATATCCGCCACAGGAAACGAACTCCTGATCGAATTCGGGAGCTGCAACTGCAACCCCTTCCTCACCACATAAAAGTGGCAGACATAGCAAAGATCTCTCAAATGCAGCCATAATTTCAGGAGGGAATACAGTCTGTTTGCCTGAAAGAAGAGCAGCCATTTTTTCCCTGCCTGGCTTTAACCATTCTGAATCCTCTGCAACTCTGGCTGCCAGGTGAGCATCGAAGCTCATACTATGTACATACTCCCATGTACTCCATGCCTCTTCGTCTCCCTCGCCTGTAATAAAGACTGCCTCAAACTCAAGACAGTCCCCGGGATGTATTGTGCAGTGCCTGCCAAATGCCCAGTTCACATCGCCGATTTCCAAATCCTGCTGGTTCAGCCAGCCGTCCTCAAGATCGTAAATAGAGTTGTTACTCCAGTTTCTGCCAGCTTTACCACACTGCCATGTTTCAAGTGCAGTTCCACCAAATATTGCAGTGGAGTTTCGGTGTCGCTGAATTATTGTTTTATGCGCAGGATCGTATATAACACCATTTCCAGTCCGCATCCCATCCAGATGCCAGTCGCCAAAATGAAAGAAACCAATAGAGAGTGGTGTTGTACTCTGGCTTGTAATGTGTATCTTTCTTATGAGTGCAGATCCATGTAAGGGAACAACATCGGTTAACGTAATCGTGAGTACATGCCCTCTTAATTCTGTAATGCAAACGTTGCTGTCATCCAGATAGTGTTGATTACGCTGAAACTGGTCGCCCCAGGTCCACTGTAAGCTCCCATATCCCGGATCTCCTATGTAGATGCACGGCATGCACTGATAGACCTGTGCAGGATAGTCTCGGTGAGGACTATACCAGCCCATAATCTCACCGGACTGGCCAAGATTTAGCAGAAGCTTGTTATTTCCTAAGGTTGCGGAGGAAAGAAATACTGGCATAGTAACTTACTCTCTTCATGGTTTGGTTAACGTTGTAATATCTTATGTAAATGCTATTATTGGTTAGCAATCCCGGTAAGTGTACCGCACTAGCTCTTCCTGACCGCTATTCTTCTTGCATGAAAGGATCTAAGTGTAAAGGAAAACAACAATATTTGATCGCGTTTTGTCTTCCCTTCAGTTATCATCCTGCTAAAATCCTAATCTCTCAGGGTTGAATGAAGTACACTCTATAGCAATCATGGCCATGTCTGCCAATCTACACTGGAGCGATTATTTCATCTATGAATTTTGTATCTCCACGCAGTCGCTGGAATATCACACAAAGTGACACAAAGATCACTGAAATGCTGCAGCGTGAATTAGGTGTTTCTCACATGGTTGCCACTCTAATGGCAAAAAGAAATATATCTGAACTTGACCATGCAAAACGGTATCTGAACCCTGGTGTTCACAATCTTCCAGACCCCATGCTGTTACCGGATGCCCTGAAAGCCTGCGAACGAATACGAACCGCTCTTAAAAACAAAGAGAAAATTCTGGTTCATGGCGACTATGATGGAGACGGGGTTACTTCCGCAGCGCTCTGGACCCGTCTGCTGCGAAGGCTTGGAGGAGATGTTGAGGTGATTGTACCGCATAGAGGCCGGGATGGATATGACATGCGCTCACCTGTTGTAGCCAGGGCCGTGCAGATGGGCGTTACGCTTATTGTCACCTCAGACTGTGGAATTCAGCGGGTAGATGAAGTTGATGAGGCTCGAACCCACAAGATTGATGTGGTAATAACCGACCATCATGAACCTGGACTGAAACTACCGGATGCCGCTGCCGTCGTGAATCCCCATCGCAAAGACAGCATCTATCCCTATGAAAACCTGGCTGGTGTTGGCGTCGCATATCGATTAGGCGAAGCGCTTGTGGCTTACATGGGACTGAATGTGGACAGTTATCGCAGGGCTTATGCAGATCTTGCAGCCATTGGAACTGTGACCGACAGGATGCCCCTGACAGGTGACAACCGAGACATCGTTCACTTTGGACTGCAGTGCCTGAGCGGCACCAAAAAAGCAGGCTTGAAAGCACTACTCAAACAGTGCCAGGTGGAGGGTCCAGTTACAGTACAGACATTGGGCTTTGGAGTGGGACCGAGGCTGAATGCTGCTGGCAGAGTGGATGAAACCCTTCCTGCACTTGATATTCTCCTGACAGAGCATGATGAGATAGCTGAAAGCCTGGCGTCGCTTCTGACACAAAGAAATACAGAACGCAAAGAGATCCAGAAAGCTGTAATCCATGAAGCGGAGGCACAGGCACTCTCCATGCTTCCCCAGAAGATGCTCGTTCTGGTTGGCAACACCTGGCCGAGTGGAGTAATTGGATTGGCTGCCGGAAAGATATGCCAAACATACAACAGACCATGTGTTCTCATAGCAGTAGATAATACACTGGGAACCGCTCGCGGCTCTGCACGCTCTATTGAGACCTTTCAGATGCTGGATGCTCTTATAGAGTGCAAGGATCTGCTGTTAGAGTTCGGGGGGCACGCATTTGCAGCCGGGTTCTCGATAGATCCCAAAAATGTTGACCTTTTGAGAAAGAGGCTTAACGAAATAGCCGACAAACAACTCACTCCAGAGGACTTAATCCCTACAACAAACATCGACTATGCCATTGAACTTGACCAGCTTGATGCACCATTAATGCGGGATCTGGAGCGTCTGGCACCTTACGGTGCAGGAAATCCATCTCCAGTACTGCTTTCCACAGAAGCTAAGCTTGCAGGGTGGTCGATTATGGGCAAAGAAAAAGAGCACCTGAAGATGCAGTTCTCTGCATGCAGATTGAAGGATGGCATTGTGGAGGCACCGGTTTGGGGTGCAGCAAAATCGGCGAAGGAGCTTATGATGAATGACAGATTTGACATCTGTTTCAGCCCTGATGTTAACAGATTCAATGGCTCTGAAAGAATTCAGCTGCAGATCGAAGACATTGCAAAATCAGCAAACTCACAGCCTGAACTGTAAGGATAAAGCTCTAAAATCTGTGATTTGAATTGCTTTGCTTAGATGTGAAACTGCACGCTCATAATTTTACCTGCAAGTTATTTGCCTGAATTCATCTGTTCCGAAATATACTGGACATTACAATTGCATCTCAGGCTATTTTAAACACCCAAATAACTTACATCTGGTATCATTGATGAAATTGTGACAATCAAAAACAGTTCGGAGAACACATAGTGTTGAACATCACCATAAGCGGTGCAGATCTTGAAGCAGCTTTGGAGCAGTCAAAACTTGAAGGTTTGGACATCTCAGCTGTAGAAGCCGATGTGCACAAACTGAGCGAATCTAATCTGGATAGTTCTGCATCACAGAATGAGGCTTTCCAACTACTCCTTAGCATGAGTAAGCTGCCAGTCAATTCAGGTTACCAGTATGACGAGCCTGCTGTGCCGGAAGGAGGATCGGTAATTCTGGATAGCATTGCAACAGGAGATACAGGATCTACACATGATCTTTCAGACCATATGGAAGGTGCCTGGCTGGGAATGTGTATTGGTATCCGTGTGGCGTCTGCTCTAAGGAATATTCCGCGTAAAACCGCTATAGAAGCTTTAAAATCGGCATCTCTCTGGCCTATCTCATCTTTAAATAACAGCTTTGAACTTGCAAGTCAGGTTTATACCAGCAATGGAACAACAACTGATATGCTGGAGATGCACCAGCAGTCTCAATGCTGGGGTGCACACAGAATTACAGACCATGCTCTTGCTGCATTAAGCATGGTGGAACAGAATGGCGAAGAGTTTCTTCCTGTGGAACTGGCGAAATTTTGCAAGATTAACTTCACCTCAGCAATTCCCGCAAATTCATTCGACAACCTGTTATGGTCAGGCGAAAACGATAATGTACCACCATCGATCTCTCCATATCGAGAGGACAGTTCCGCTCTCTCCACTTCGGTTATATGGGGGCTGATTGCTGCCGACAACCCTCCTCGTGCAGCTCAGCTTGCTACAGCTAATGCGGCAATCAGTCACACAAAAAATGGTCTCTACACCTGCTCCTGGCTGGCGTCTCTAGCTGCCTCATCGTGTGAAGAGATGACCGTTCCCGACATGATCACTGAGTCACTTGCACATATTCCTGCCAATTCCAGATTGGCTGATGTACTCGAAAGCGTGCTTGAATGGTACTCGCTGGATATCGATCTGGAAACGGCAGTATACAGGGTACACGAACTTTGGAATGAAGCAAACGCCCTTCATAGATATCACTCTATTCCAAACGCAATGATTATTGCAATTGCCCTTATTTGGAGCGGGTGGCAGTTCGATACAGCTCTCCATGCAGCGGTTACAAGCGGGTTCGATGTAGTTGGAAATACTGCTGCCGTCTGCGCTGTTGTTGGAGCGCATTGCGGCCGGGAAGAGATAGGTGAACAGTGGCTGATTTCGGGTTATGACAACCTGTCAACTGCCTCTGGTTCATCCAATATGGTTTCGTTAAGTGATGCTGCTGGACGAACTTATAATCTGGTGCAGACTTTGCGAAATTATGCACAAATACGGTAAACTGTTATTACAAGCATTTCTACATCCTGATACGTAGAGGTAATATTAAATGTCTGACAGAAGTCTGACCCAGACTGAAGTTTCGCTTAATCCGCTCTCCAGTGAGAGAGTGAACATCACCATTGACGGAATCTCCTTATCTGTTCCTAAAGGTGAAAATGTGATTGAAGCAGCGCTCAATGCAGGCATTGATATTCCCTATTTCTGCTATCATCCCCGTCTGTCCAAAGGCGATGCAGCAAACTGCAGAATGTGCCTGGTTGAGGTTGCAAGCACAGCCCCAGATGGCTCTGTCCGCAAGATGCCCAAGCCTCAAACGGCCTGCACCCTTCCCGCAGCGGAAGGGATGATTATTGATACCAACACCGAGAAGATTAACAAAGACCGAAAAGGTGTTCTGGAATTCCTGCTAATCAACCACCCCTTGGACTGCCCTGTTTGTGACCGAGGTGGAGAGTGTCCTCTTCAGAACAACACCCTCTATTATGGTGCTTCTGCATCAAGGTTCACTGAAGAGAAACGACACTATCCCAAGGCATATCCCCTCTCTGCACAGGTAGTGCTCGATAGAGAACGATGTATTCAGTGTGCTAGATGTACGCGATTTACCGATGACATAAGTGGGGATGCACAACTGGGTTTACTTAAAAGAGGCTCAGATGTAGAGGTTGGAACTTTTGCACATACCAGCTTCAATAGCAAGTTTAGCGGAAATGTCATTGAGCTATGTCCAGTAGGTGCACTTACCTCCAGGACTTACAGATTTAAAAGCCGACCATGGGATCTCATGACCCAGAAATCCATCTGCTCTAAATGCTCCAATGGCTGTAACATTAAACTCGATTACAGAATGGATGAAGTGTTAAGGGTGAATGCCCGCCTGAATGAAGATGTAAATGAAGAATGGACTTGTGACAGGGGTAAGTTTGGGCATGACTATATATCCTCTCCAGACCGACTAAAGTCACCGCTAATGCGCAAAGATGGCAAGTTTGTTGAGGTAAGCTGGCATCAGGCTTACTCCCTTTTAGCAGATAAACTGCGAGCTGCAGGCACAAACTGCGGTGCAATTGCAGGCGGAAGAACAACGAACGAATCTGTATATCTCCTGCAAAAACTCTTCAGAGAGATTCTGGGCAGCAATAACCTTGATTGCAGACTGGATAGCAATCCCCTCCCTGCGTCAGATCCACTTTTCAAAAAATCACTCCAGACCGGCATGGGGAATAAAATAGCTGATCTTGAGAAGATGAAAACCATTATGGTAATAGGGTCAGATCTCCAGGACGAACAGCCTATTCTATTCCTGCGCGTGAGAAAGGCATGGAGATTTAAAGGTGCAAAGGTGGTGTATGTTTCTGATCACCTAACAACAGACAGTACCGCTGTATCCGATTTCGCAAGTGTGAACCTCATCTACCAACCAGGATCTGAGATTACAGTACTCAAAGATCTTGAAAATGCTTTAGCAAGAGTGCTATCTGCCAATACAGCAGATTCTGAACCCCCAGCACAACTCAATACACAGCCTTCCGAAGCCACTGGCTTAAGTAATAATGACATTCATCTGGCTGCTTCACTACTTGCTAAAGGTGAAATCACCATAATTGCTGGAAAATCTGTTTCACAACATTCACAGTACGTAGAGCTATACCAATCACTAACAAACCTGCTTGCATCCACTAATTCTGAAGGTAATCTTAACATACCTGTGCACGAGTGTAATTCGCTGGGTACAATGGACATGGGAATGCTGCCAGGATCTGGACCCGGGTTCACAAAGTGTGCTGGTGGAATGGGAACTGCCGAGATGCTGCAGGCTTCCGCAGATGGAAATCTTCAGGTGTTATGGGTTATGGGTGCTGATCCGGTTCAAAACTTCCACAACAATGAGCTTGCTGTTCGTGGAATTGAGAACTGTCCGTTTCTGGTGGTGAGTGAGCTGACTCTCACAGAGACAGCCAAGCGTGCGGATCTTGTACTCCCTGCTGTGTCTATTGCTGAACAGGAGGGAACCTTCACAAGCTGCGAAGGCAGAGTACAAAAACTCTTCAAAGCGTTTGAGCCGGTTGGTTCCTCCAAACCAGACTGGTTGATAGTGGCAGAGTTATCCGCAATACTTGGTGCAAAAAATCTCTACTTTACATTCAACGATGTTCTGCAAAGCATATCGAAGGAAGTTCCTGGGTATGAGAAGATAAATCCCGGAACAATCGGCGATCAGGGCATATTCCGTACAGTCCCTGCAGCTGGATAAGCAAAGTATTACAATTCTAAACCATTGGCATCAACTATAACATTTCATGTTCATAGCTGATACCATCTTCCCAAACCAGGAGAAGACATGCCTAAGTCCTTGCTCGCCTCATGGGACCATTTGAGGGATAGCATTTATAATGCTTTTATTCTCCCTCGATATTTTCATGGTGTCGATCTTTCACACTTAGTACCTTATTTAGCCCTAATTGGTATTTTTGGATTTTCACTATCCATTCTCCCCTTTTTAATCTGGATTGAGAGGGTTGCACTTGGGCTGGTACAGGATAGAACAGGTCCTAACAGAGTAGGACCAAGAGGACTTTTGCAACCATCTGCAGATGTTCTGAAGCTGTTCTTTAAAGAGGACTTTCAACCCAAAAGTGTAGATAAGCGCCTTTACTATATAGCACCATTCCTCACAGTAATGATTGCACTCTCCGCAGGTGCCGTTCTTCCACTTGCCAACATAACATTCAGACTTCCAAATGGAACGCTCCAGAATGTCCCGCTCATGGTGGCAAATGTGAATATCGGGCTGCTCTATATGCTTGCCGCATCCTCCCTGGGAGTTTACGGAATTGTGCTTGCAGGCTGGGCTTCCAACAATAAATACTCACTTATTGGCGGATTGAGAGCTGCTGCACAAGTCATAAGTTATGAACTCGCTATGGGCTTAGCACTGCTGTGCGTTGTTGTACAGGCAGGAACCGTTAACCTTGGTGGCATCGTTTATGCCCAGGATACACTGCCTTTTGGCCTTACCTGGCTGCCTCCCTTTCTCAAAGGCTCCGTCTTTTCATGGTTCTGGCTGCAGTCCCTCATTGTTCCTGTTATACTCTACACAATTGCAATGATCGCTGAGACTAACCGTGCACCCTTTGATCTCCCAGAAGCAGAGTCTGAACTTGTTGCAGGCTTCCATACCGAATACTCAGCAATGAAATTCGCCGCTTTTTTCGCTGGCGAATACATCAACATGCTTGCAGTCTGTGCACTTAACGCTGCAGTCTTCTGGGGCGGTTGGCTGCCACCATTCAACTGTTTCCCATTCACCTTCATTCCAGGATTTGTATGGTTCATATTGAAAATAATGAGTGGCATTTGTCTGTATGTATGGCTTCGAGGAACACTACCCAGACTTCGTTATGATGCCCTCATGAACCTGGGATGGAAAAAGATGCTCCCTATAGCACTCATCTGGTTGTTTGTGCTTGCTGGTTACAGCCTTATTCGACAAATCCCAGTCCATCTGGCGGGTGTTCACTACACTCAAGCCGCCATGCTGAGTGGAGGTAAGTAGAAACCAATGGCTCCTGCTCTTGTACTTTTTTACATTCTGGCGTTTTTGTGTGTTGGCGGTGCTGTTGCCATGGTTACCAGCAACAATCCTGTCAGAAGTGCACTTTCACTTGTAATCAGTTTCTTAAGCCTGGCTGCTTTCTATATCACACTGGATGCCCAGTTCATTGCTGCAGTGCAGGTTGTTGTATATGCTGGCGCAATTATGGTGCTCTTCCTTTTTGTTATCATGCTGCTCAATCTAGGTGCTCCTGAGGTTGTCAAGAAAACTCGCTCTTTCCTGCCACTTGCAACCACACTTCTTGCTATCATCTTCCCAATGGTGCTTTTTGGATTTGGAGTATTTGCCGGTCTGGACGGCCCGACACCTTCAGGTGCTTCTAAACTGGGAACTGTTGGGGCGGTGGGTAGAACCCTCTACAGCCCTACCTTGCCCTGGTTACTGCCTTTTGAGGCCACTTCTGTGCTGTTACTTGTGGCAGTGGTTGGAGCAATTGTACTGGCGAGGCGTAAAGCTTAACTCATTCTATAGGAGATGTTCAGTGGTTCCTACAAGTTACTATCTCACTCTTTCTGCAATACTGTTCTCATTGGGTGTGGTTGGAGTGATCACCAAGAGAAATCCCATTCAAATCTTCATGTGTATTGAGTTAATGCTCAATGCTGCAAATCTCACATTCATCGCTATTGGTCACCATTTAGGACAAATGAATGGCCAGATATACACGATATTTTCATTAGCAGTAGCAGCTGCGGAAGTGTCGGTTGGCCTCGGGATTATCATCACCATCTTTAGAAGTAGAGAAACCATAAATGTTGACGAAGTCAATATCCTGAAATCATGAAATCGGTGCTCACATCAAAACTATGAATGACACAAT
Organism: bacterium; assembly: GCA_021805395.1. Lineage (GTDB taxonomy): Bacteria > Armatimonadota > Chthonomonadetes > Chthonomonadales > Chthonomonadaceae > JAJZFJ01. The sequence goes on along the minus strand of JAJZFJ010000312.1, from coordinate 1,791 downwards.
CGCACAACTAATTGTTTGGCTCCCTTTTCTAGGTTTCCTGTTTTGCACATTCTCCGGGGTGTTCATTAAAAAACCAGAGACGCATAAACGAGCCGTATCCATTGTAGCCCCAGCAGTTATTCTGCTGGCATTCATTGCTACACTTTTCACGGTATTCACAAGATCTGATGCACCCAGGCAGATAATTGCCCTCATTCCGGGAACGAGTGTGTACGAACCCTGGCTTGGCAAATATGTTGGTTTGAGAGTGAACTTTAACCTGCTGATAGACCCGCTCTCACTCTTTATGTGTATGATTATTACGGGTGTTGGCGGTCTGATTCATGTGTATGCAGCAGGATACATGGCAGAAGATAAAGAGGTACCACGCTTCTTCACCTACTTTAATCTGTTTATTCTTATGATGCTTCTGCTGGTTATGGGCGACAATCTCCTTCTTATGTTTGTAGGATGGGAAGGCGTCGGTACATGTTCCTATCTGCTCATCGCATTCTGGTATGCCGATGACCTTAATGCCCGAGCAGGAAACAAAGCATTCATCATGAACCGCATTGGTGACCTGGGTTTTGCTCTAGGGATGATGGTTGCCTGGAGCTATTTTGGAACATTAACTTTCTTTGCTCCAGATGGCAGAGGTATTATGGATCTTGCCAATCACCATCATGTTCTGAGTGTCATTGGATCTACAGTTCCCACCTATGCTATCACAGCTATCTGTCTCTTCCTGTTTGTAGGCGCAGTTGGTAAATCAGCACAGATCCCTCTCTTCACATGGCTGCCAGATGCTATGGCTGGACCAACTCCGGTATCAGCTCTCATCCACGCCGCAACGATGGTAACTGCAGGAATCGTGATGCTTGCCAGATGCTCATGGCTCTATGTGCATTCGGCTTTCACACTTGAGATCGTCGCATGGATTGGAGCAATCACCGCTTTCGTAGCGGCATCCATAGCCTTTGTGCAGACGGATATCAAGAAGGTACTTGCCTACTCCACAATCTCACAGCTCGGATATATGGTGCTCGCATGTGGCGTTGGGGACTTTGCAGATGGTCTCTTTCACGTCATCACGCATGCCTTCTTCAAAGCTCTTCTCTTCCTTGGTGCTGGTGCTGTCATCCATTCAATGCTGGGTGAACAGGATATGCAGAAGATGGGTGGCCTTAAAAAATATATCCCAGCCACATGGCTCCTGATGGTAATTGGCACCTATGCAATTGCTGGTTTTCCTCTCCTTTCTGGTTTCTGGTCGAAGGATGCCATATTGGACAGCGCTTCACGCAGTTTTGCTGGAAATGGAGTGGTCCTGTACACCATAGGCATAGTTACTGCCTTCATGACAGCTTTTTATATGAACCGGTTAATGTGGAAAACGTTCTACACAAACCCACGATTCGAGAACGGTCATCTTGCCCATCAACACCATAGCAACGATGATGCCCATGATTCGCATGATGCCCATAAGGAGCATCATGGAAGCATTGTTAACTCACCATCCAATATGATGGTCCCCTGCTATATCCTTGCAGTGCTTGCTGTTGGCTTTGGATGGTTTGCTGGCCCTTATGGACCAGATGGCGGGAACCTGCTCCAGCACTTCCTCAGCCCTTCCATAGCTCCAATCACGCTGGGTAACCTGCAGGAAGCACCGCCGCTGTTCAGTCCACTTGTGGGCTATATCATCTCAAGCATAGTAGCAATAGCAGGACTTGCGCTTGCGGCAGCTGTGTACCGAGGCAGGATGGAGACTGGAGCCGTACTTTCACCAGAGCAGCGCAGATCAAATATGCT
>JAJZFJ010000052.1 GCA_021805395.1 bacterium | reverse complement strand
CACTTTGGCACCAGCCAGTATTCTCACATGATTACCAATTACAACAGGATAGCCAATCTCAGCAGAGGGATCTATCTCTACGTGTTCACCCATCCATACATACTTGCGTACCTCTTTATAAGGCATCTTTATGTTCAGTCGCCCCTGCATCAAGTCACGGTGTGTTTCATGATAGATGTCCAGATTACCCACATCTTTCCAATAGGACGCGGTTAGATGACCGTAGATTGGGAGATGCTGATCTAGAAGTAACGGAAACACCTGTTTTCCAAAAAGATAGAACCGTGAACGGGGTATGTGTTCAAAAATCTCAGGATCGAATACATACACTCCGGTATTTGCCGTATTGGAGAAGATTACCTCACCTTTAGGTTTTTCAAGAAACCTTGTGATTCTGCCATCTTCGTTCATCAGAACAATACCGTATTCGCTTGGGTCGTCAACAAGAGAAAGTGCTATGGTCGATAGAGCTTTTTTGTCCTTGTGAGTTTTCACCAGACGCGTCAAATCCATATCGGTGATGTCATCTCCACCAATAACGAGAAACGTATCGTCTTTAAAAAACTCTTCTACACGTTTTAAGCTTCCTGCATCACCCCATAACTGCTCTTCGACCGACCATTCAATATTGACTCCCCAGTGTGATCCATCACCAAAGTACTCTTTAATCTGGTCTCCAAGATAATGGAGATTAACCATGATATCTGTAACGCCATGTTGTTTCAGAAGTACAACGAGATACTCCATAACGGGCATATTGAGAATTGGTACCAGGGGTTTAGGAACGTTGCGAGTGAGCGGATCCAGTCTGGATCCTACTCCCGCCGCCAAAATCATCGCTTTCATCAATTACCTCTCTGTAGAACATAAGTGGATTTGCAACTAAGGTTTCTATTGAGCAGTTCGAAAATGGGAATGCATATTAATAAATGCACTCCTCCATATATTCGGCTAGTGACAGTATCAATTATAGGATATGGATTAAATTTATGCTGCTGGCACTGCAGAATTCACGCGACTATCTGTATATGCACATAGCTGTTCGGCAACATAGCTAATCTGCACCTCTGAAAGCTCAGGGACAATTGGAATGGATAAAACCTCTTTTGCAGCTTTCTCGGCTTCAGGAAAATCGCCCTCTTTGTATCCCAGGAAAGCATATGCTTTCTGGAGATGCATTGGCATAGGATAGAAAAGTTTGCTATCTATGCCTCTCTCCTTCAGGTACTCCTGAATTGCATCCCTCTCTGGATGTCTTATTGTGTACTGATGATAGATATGGTAGTTACCCTGCTCACACCCGGGCAGAGTGAGTGATTTGCCATTCAGCAGGCAATGGTATAGAGCTGCGTTCTTTCTGCGTGCCTCATTCCACTTATTTAAATGAGGGAGCTTAGCCATCAAGATTACAGCCTGAAGGGTATCTAAACGGCTGCAGTATCCAATCTGTTCAAAATAGCCATAGCTGCTCTGGCCATGCACATGTAAACTTCTTAGGGTATCAGCAATTTCGGGATTGTTCGTAAGAACCATGCCTGCATCACCACATGCTCCCAGATTTTTAGTAGGATAAAAGGAGAGTGTAGTGGCGTCTGCACATTCAGCTACTTTTTCGCCATTTCGTTTGGCACCAATTGCCTGAGCTGCATCCACAATGATTTTCAAATTATAACGTGCTGCCAAATCCCTGAGCGCATCTCTATCCACCATCTGTCCAAACAGATCAACTGGCAGTATAGCTTTTGTTCTGGAAGTAATAGCCTTCTCAATTTGATTTACATCCAGATTAAACGTACAAGGGTCTATATCCACATAAACAGGTGTTGCACCAAGAAGAGCGATAGCTTCTGTTGTTGCTCCAAAGGTGAATGGAGTGGTTATAACCTCATCACCTGCACCAATCCTGCAAGCACGCAGGGAGAGTACCAAAGCATCTGTTCCAGAGGCCACTCCCACGCCAAATTGAGCTCCGCATTCGTTCGCGATTTGCTCCTCAAGACGCTGTACATTCTCACCATCAATAAAACATCCACTTTTCATAACTAGCGCGATGTTTTCCAGAATTTCAGTCTCTAGCTCAAGGTACTGCGCGTGCAGGTCCGCGATAGGTACTTTCAACCATCCCTCCCTAAGGGTATCAACAAACCACCCCGAACAGATTGTATTAAGCAATTATATCAGGTGACTGATAGAGATACAACCAAGCTCATCTGGCTCTATCAGAATGGACCTATTATGGACTACGCCTACCTGTCCATCCCTGTGACATATTGCTTTAATATACCTTAATGGAGACAATTGCCATGAATAGATGGAACAATTTTACATGATTTAAGACTGATAATAGACATATTTCCATGAGTAGACAGTTAGATGGGTTAATTTTGCATTTCTATTGAGTACTCTGGTGAGAGCCGAGTACGGTTTTGAGCATTCGCTACACAAGCAATTAGCTCAACATTTTTATTTCCAAAGCCACACAAGATACAACATATATCAACGTACTGTTTTGTGGTTTAGTGGTTGTCATCAATGACTCAATCATATTGTCCTCAGGATGATTTGAAGATATATTCTCGCTATATGAGACTAAGTGGTTGTTAAACACTGCAACCATGAAAGTCGATTTACGTATACTGAAAGAAGTACAATAAACCACACACTCTCACAAGGAGACAGTATATGCTTCTTCGCTACAGTCGATTATCATTTGCTATTGTCAGTATTGGCCTGGCAATCACAGCTTCAGCTAAACCCATGGCTGCGCCCCAGCTCGAAACTGCATCTGTTACTGCACTACGAAATGCGATCAGAAAAGACCATGGTCATGTTGTTGTAATCAATTTTTGGGCTACCTGGTGTGGACCATGTATGGCTGAATTTCCGGATTTAATAAAGACTTATGATGCATTCAAACCAAAAGGACTGGATTTAATTACCGTCTCCGGTGATTCTTATGCAGATAAAATGCGTGCGGCTGCTGTAATCAAACTGCGTCATGCACCGTATCCCGCGTACATAAAACCCAAAGGTGATATTGTTGCCTATGCAAAATCACTTGATCCTGCCTGGGATGGATCATTACCCCGAACCTTTATCCTGGATCGGTCCGGGAATGTGAAGTACACCATCGCGGGAAGATTTGATGATGCCATATTAAAGAAAGATATTCAGTCACTGCTGGCACAGCGTGCAGTAAGAAAGCCAGCGCCAACCCACTCCCTTCTGGGTAAATAGTAGTGGAGGACACTCTCAACCTGGATCCTGCTTTTTTGCGCAAGCTAGAACGCCTCTCGCTTTCTACACGAAGGCCATTTGCTGGGCAGATGAAAGGTGAGAAACGGTCTATTAAACAGGGTACGGGAATCGATTTTGCGGACTACCGGGAGTATGCTGCAGGTGATGACTTGCGATATGTGGACTGGAATGCAGCTGCACGTACGGACAGGCTCTATTTGAAGCTATTCGTTGAGGAGGAGGAGCTTTTTCTAGCCCTCCTCATTGACACAAGCAAATCGATGGGATTTGGCAACCCTTCAAAGCTTAAAGTAGCTACCCAGATGGCTGCTTCTCTTGGGTATATAGGACTTTGTAACTACGATCGCATCATGGTACAGCCGTATTCTGAAGTTCTTTCCAGTCCCCTGCCAGTTCAGAGAGGCAGAACCGGTGTGCCACGTCTGTTAAACTATCTTCAAAAAATAGAAGCAAAAGGTTCTACAGACTTTTCACATACACTAAAAAGATACGCCGCTTCCACAAAATCAAAAGGACTGGCTATAGTGTTTTCGGACTGTTTTGATGAGGGCTGGAAGGATGGTATGAAGTCTCTTCTGGCAAGAGGATTTCAGATAGTTATGGTCCACATTTTGTCCGAAGAAGAAACGTCACCGTCTTTAAGAGGTGATCTTCGCATTCTGGACAGCGAAACAGGTAATGTAAGAGAGTTGAGTGTAACACCTCAATTACTGGAACGATACACCCGTACTGTTACAGCCTTTTGCTCTGAAATCGAACTCTTTTGCCATAAGTATGGAATGGACTACATTCGTGTTTCCAGCAACGAACCAGTTGAATCACTTATCCTCACAACCCTCAGACGGGTAGGTCTCGTACGGTAACTTTTAATCCTCAATAGGATAAGATACTATATTGCTCCAGCGATTGAAGCTGCATTCAGTGTTGTGAAATCAGGGGCAGCAAACATGTACGGTTCACACTGTGCAAGGGTAGAAGTCTGAAAACTGGTTGTTATCACCACAAGCTTCATTCCAGCGCGATGCGCTGCTTCAACTCCTGCAGGTGCATCTTCAAACACAACACATCTGTCTGCGGGCATGTTCAACCTTCTGGCTGCTTCAAGGAAGATGTCTGGATGTGGCTTGCCGTTCTTCACTTCCTCACCACCCACTATGGCGTCAAAACAGTCCGTTAATCCTATTCCCTCAAGTACAAAGCTGATATTCTCCGGATTGGCTGCCGTTGCCAAAGCAAGCAATACTCCCATGCTCTTTGCCTGCTGTATAAACTCCTTAAGACCAGGAAGCGGTTTCAGATGCGGCTTAAATGCATCTCTGTATAGTGCTTCTTTTCTTTTTCCAAAAGCATGAAGCTCATCTTCACTGAGATGGTTGCCCAGAAACAGTGCAATTACCTCTGTATTTTTGAGGCCAGCGGACTTTGTCTGCATTTCATCCAGAGTAACTGTTAGACCGTTCTCTTTAAAGAGATCTATCCACACACTATTATGAAATTCCATATTATCAACAATGGTGCCATCCATATCGAACAGGAATGCAGTTCTGTTTTCAGTGCCCAAATTGATTACTAATCCCCTAATAAATATATTGCTTGCTTAGCTAACATATTCTGGCATAAAGTCCTTGATTCTATCATGTTTCCAAATATTTGATAGCTAATCTGGTCGAATATGGACATGAATCAGGAGGTATGAAAATTGATACTATCTCATTTCCATCCATATCCCTGGCAGTCAGGTCTGTATGATCTTACATTTTGGAAGAGTGATATACGTTCTTGGTTCATAGCTAGAATCCGATGATATCGGCATGAGCATCCAAGCTGGCAGTCATCGCACGAAGCCCCGCCTGTTTATCGGTGATTGTTGGATCAAGGTTTACGCATTCGAACACCAGCCCCCGGTCTTTGGTTCGTGCGGCACGCACTATCAGTGAAGTAATTTCTGCAGTGCGTAAGAGTAGTGGAAGAGTGCTGGAAGGCATTGTGTGTGATGAAGGTGTAACCGTGCCCTCACTTACCGTACATGATGTCTCCACAAACGTATCTTTGGGCATGTTACTGATGTGCTGATCGTTGTTACTAAGACTTAGTGTATGAAATGATGCCACCCCACCTCTGCTGTACGCCTGAATGAAGTCGATTGGCCGTTCCCAGGAGGGGTTTTTGATGATGGTGCTTACTGGGTATTCGCCCCTGGATACACGGTGCAGTTCCTCTATGCGATGAGCGCGTTGCTCTGCTGAACCATGGAATGGCGCATCTGGGTGGAAGGGGAGATTGTCTGGCTCTAAAAAGTCTGCGGTATGGTGGTCATTTGGTACCAGCAGGAAACCTGTCTCTATGGCAAACCGTTCGCATCGTGGGCTTCCCATGGTTGCTCCTGCTTTTAGTCTACTCACCAGTTCTTTGCGAAGATCGTTTCCATTTGATCTGTCAATAGCAGATAGAAGGAAGCTGCAATGATTTAAGCCAGCAATGGATATTGCATAAGCATCTTCAGCATCTTTCCAGGGATAGTCTGTACTTTTGCCAGTAAACAGCTTCCACATCTGGCCCAGCACATTGGAGGAGACTGAACAGAAACCAGCCGTTTTTATGCCCTCTTCATGGGCAGCCTGACATACTCGTGGCAGAGGATTCGAGATGTTCAGAAGCCAGCCAGTTGGGCAAACCCTGCGCATTACACCCACAATCTGCTCTACCAGAGCAATCTGTCGAAGGCTGTATGCGATGCCGTAAATACCGCCAAACTCGGTGACTCTGTGGTCTGGCATGTACCGGTTAATAATATCACAGTCAGTCTTATAACGGCTGGCAATCTGTTTTGCCGCACAGCAGATTACATACTCCGCACCAGAGAGGGCACTATCCAGATTTGTATGAGTAGATACAGTTACCCCATGTAGTGAAGATTGAGTTGCCATAAACCTTCCCACAGCTGCCATTGCTTCCACAGCATCTTGATCTACATCCATTAAGGCAAGCTCACAGTTGTCCAGTCTGTTTTCAAGAAGTGCCTGAGCAAGCATACTGGGACCGAAAACAAAGCTTCCTGCTCCCACTATGGTGATTTTCATTGGTTAGCTCCTAGGATGATAGAATAGATGGATTGTAACAACACTGAGAAAGAGGGGAAAATATTGGTTACGAAGTGTGCAGTTCCAAACCTATCCAAATCGTTTGTTCGTTCATTTTTGTTTCAAACAGAATTCATATAGAGTATTATATCATAAATTCATAGCTTATATAGGATATCGAAACGATATAGTGAAATTCGAATACAACGAAATTATTTAATTGAATAAATTATACGCGTATCTTATTTATTCTTAAAAATTTGCATTACAAATTAATTATATACAAAATAATTCTTCACAATTTCTTCATCACAAAAAAAATGATTAAACATCATTTATTTCTTATCTGTTGTGGTCGTAGTACATACCTATTCTTCAGTAATTGACTTTTTTCAAAATAGTCTTATAAATGTCCTCATATATATCTATCACGCATTAATAATTTCGTTTTATGAAAATTGCAATAGATGAATATTTATCTATGCATTGTATATTCCAAGCCTGCACTTTGTTATGGTTATCCGTAGCTTGTAAATGAATACTATTGGCATAGTCTGGATGATCTTGATGTTCATAACAGTGCTTACGGTCCAAATGTACTACTTCTGTCTTAATTCTTATTCCACTTCTTGTTAATTGCAACAAGCCAACCACTGTGATTAGATCTGTAATTGGTTCTCAATATTTAATATAGAAGGTATCAAACAACTTGAAAACTGCAGTCAGTAACCTTAAAGATGTGATAAGAGGCTCAGGTTGCAGGTATATTTAGATTTGACTTACATTTAAACTCATTCCAAAGGACCATGATTGATGCAGATACAAAGAGATGTGAACTACAATGGAGCACCCAGATCAATACGAATTAGTAACTGCCATGTAGAGCTAATTCTAACAACTGACTTTGGCCCCCGAATAATGCGCTATGCCAGACTTGGTAGTGACGACAAACACAACCTGTTAGCTACTGTGCCTGATCTGAATGTGAACTCTGATCTTGGGGTATGGCACATTCGGGGTGGGCACAGGCTATGGCATGCACCAGAAAGTATTCCGCGCTCCTATGTTCCAGACAACGACCCGGTGAATGTAGAGATCGACGATGATGGAACTGTTAAGCTTATCCAGCCTCTGGAACAGCCAACATCCATTGCGAAGGAGATGTGGGTGCGTTTGGCGGACGACAGCAGCGAGGTGACTGTTACTCACCGGCTTACGAACAAGGGGCACTGGGCTGTGCCGCTTGCAGCCTGGGGCGTGAGCGTTATGAATACCGACGGAATTGCAATCTTTCCACAAGAGCCGTATGTTCCGCATAGCGAGTGCATCGATCCTGCTCATACAATCACACTCTGGAGCTATACCTGTATGGCTGATCCTCGATGGATGTGGGGAAACAGGTTCATCACTCTCACGCAGGATATACATGCCAAGCTGCCTGTGAAAGCTGGTTTTCAGAACAGGGCTGGCTGGGTGGCTTACGCTCATAAAGGTGGATTGATGGTGAAGAAGTTTGACTACGATGCAGATGCCACCTATCCTGATGGCGGAAGCAATGTGGAATCCTTCACCAACGAGAGTTTTTTGGAAATTGAAACACTAGGTCCGCTAACCTCACTTTCTCCAGGCAAGACAATTTCGCATGTTGAAAAGTGGTATTTGTTCCCATCTACTTCTATAGGATCATCAGAGGAAGATATAGAGAATGTTCTAACACCGTTGTTAAACAGTATAGATATTAAATTGGGATAAAAACTACAATCATATTAAGTGGATCTATCAGCAAGCAGGAGGATTTAAGTTTATCCTTAATCCATTAGTGAACAGGTTTTATAAATTTAGCATAAAATCACAGCCAGCGATCTCAGAATTATATCTGGACGACTGGCTGTGATTGTTCAACTAGGCGATCAAGTTGTCTTTAGCTTTCCAAACTGGATATTGACTTCGACTAGACTTCTGAACTTTCAGTATCGCTGCCTATTGACCTGTGCCGCCCATAGGAGGCATTCCCATTCCCGGTCCGCCCTTCATCATGGGAGATGTCATTGTAAACATCATTCGCCACATCATGAGATTCTGGTTACCAAGTCCGTTGATTACCGCTGACATCGCATCTATCTTCTCGTAACCACTCGACGAGTTCATTACCTTCACGTTACTTGCCAGGTTCGGATCTGATTCCATCATTCCACTCATCATCCCGCCACCCATCATCCCGCCACCCATCATGCCGCCGCCCATCATGCCGCCGCCCATCATTCCGTGGGAAGGATCTTTAGTTGGTGTTCCACTTGAACTATTACCATCGCTGGATTGTGCCATACCCATCCCTTTCATTTGGGAAGACATTGGCATTTTTCCCATGGAACCCATCTTCTTTACCATGGTTTGCATCATTGTCTGCATGAGGTTGTGCTGACTAACAAGGTCATTAATTAGATCTGCCATGGCTGTCACTTTTTGCTCACCGATTCTGGTATTCATGAGGGTAACACTTTTTTGGATCTTCGCGTTGATGGCCATCATGTCCTTATTGCCCATCATACCGCCTGCACCCATCATGCCTTTGCCGTCTGTCATACCACCACCCATGCCCATCATACCTTTGCCAGGTTTCATCCCGGGCATCATCCCTGGATTTGGCTGCTGGCCGGAGCCAGCATCTGGCATTTGCATCCCCTTCATTTTAGGATCCATTGACATCATTCCCATGCCTCCAGACATCATACCAGACATGTTGTTCTGCATCATTTTTCTCATCATGGAGTGCTGCATAACAATGGTATTGAGAACTGCAGACATTGCATCAATTTTTGCATGCCCTAATGATGTGTTCATCATGTTCAGGCTATTTTCAAGTTGATCATGCATGGCGTTCATGTCTGGCATTGGATTCATCATTCTCATCTGACCCTGTTCATTTGAATCTGGAGAAATTGCAGTTGGTGGTGGCTGTGCAAATGCAGTTGAGACTGAGAGGATGTTTATCCCCAAGGCGATGCCTATGGACAAAATGGAGTGATTTAACACTGTGTTGTTTGTAATATTCTTCATTGTAGTATCCTTCAAACATTCTTTCTTTATGTGTCGTTCACAGGTTGCCTGGTGAGTCTTGTCACCAAATCCAAACCTGAATAACTCTGTGAAACACATGGTTGCAAACTGATGTGAGAGGAATGATACAGCTAACGTGTTGCAAACATTTCCTGTCTTGCAGATGTACCATTCTGATATCCCTCAGCCTGCTGCTATTTGCTTCTACGACATCCATGGGACAATAGGTATCCTCTATATGAGTGACTTCTGGTTCAATTCTCATAACAAATGGGCTTATTTCCACCTAAACACCATCAATCCAGAGATAAACTGCTATTAGCTATCATTGTAGTGAGTAATCTCTTATCCAAACGGACGTGCGGAATTTAAGGAGAATCTGATTATTGACTTCTAATTAATTAGTGAAACTGGAATGCGAGTGGGTTAACACTGAGGACAGAGTAAATTCTGTTTTCTGGTTCGTAGAATTTACAAAGGGGAGTAACAAAATGCTAAAGATGGAAATACGTAATTTGGGCCAATCTGGATTGAAGGTTTCTGCCATGGGGCTTGGTTGTATGGGCATGTCTGAGTTTTATGGTGAGACCGACGAGAACGAATCGATGGCTACAATTCACCGTGCGATTGAACTCGGAGTGAATTTTCTGGATACTGCTGACATGTATGGAGTTGGACGTAATGAGGAGCTTGTTGGCAAAGCTCTGATTGGCAGACGTGATGAGGTGATTCTAGCAACCAAATTCGGTAACGTTCGCACTCCTGAAGGTGGATTTGCTGGAGTAAACGGGAAACCCGAGTATGTGAAATCTGCTTGTGATGCCAGCCTTAAACGTTTAGGCGTTGAGGTAATAGATCTCTACTATCAGCATCGCGTCGACCCAGATGTGCCCATTGAGGACACAGTTGGAGCTATGGCTGATTTGGTCCAGCAAGGAAAGGTTCGGTTTCTGGGACTATCTGAAGCCGGAGTAAAGACAATCCGCCGAGCGAATGCCGTGCACCCTATCTCTGCACTTCAGACAGAATACAGTCTTTGGAGCAGAGAGCCTGAGGATGAGCTGATCCCACTATGCAGAGAGTTGGGTATTGGGTTTGTTCCCTATAGTCCACTTGGCCGTGGTTTTCTGACGGGAGCTTTCAAGAAGTTCGAGGATCTTCCTGAGGATGACTTCCGGCGCATGAACCCCAGATTTCAGGGAGAAAACTTTACAAAGAATCTGGAGCTTGTGAAAAAAATAGAGGAGATGGCTGCTGAGAAAAGCTGCACTCCATCACAGCTTGCCCTGGCATGGGTAATGGCTCAGGGGCAGGATATTGTACCAATTCCCGGAACAAAACGCAGGAAATATCTTGAAGAGAATGTTCAGGCATCTGGTGTACTGCTTTCAAAAGCCGATCTCGAACAGATTGATTCGATAGCACCCATTGGAATAACAGCAGGAGAGCGCTATCCGGCTCTACAAATGAGCCGCCTCAACCTGTAAACTGGTCAAATTGCTTCAAACGCGAATGAACCGCTTAGGGGGTAATGGTAATACGCAGGGAAGGTCTGTTCGTGCCAGACCTCGGCGTGTGCTGCGAACTTCCCTCTCCCAGTCGTGCGCTTATGCTCACTGGGCGAGGGTAATGCGCCAAGTGGTAACGTAGATTAAGTCAGCTTAGCAATTTGGCATTTCCACATAGTGGTAACGTTACCTCCGTAGCAGGCACCGTGCAGCCCCTTTTAGGGGGCTTGTAATTCACAGGCAAAGTCTGTGGGCATTGTCTGGGAATATATAAGATATTGCTGATATCAAGCACTATCTCACAATAAATATATTAAATAAATTGGAGTGTTAGTCCATTATAAATATTACAAATCTGCATGCCACAACTAATATTAATTGTCCAACTACCACGAAATTATATATATTTTTGAAACTTTTTTCAAACAACTGTCTTGCATACTTTCTTCTTACCTTAATTAATTGATTAACACAAAGTGGTAGAGCAATATTAATCGACAAATAAATGAATGCATTCATTTATTTGTAGCTACATGCTATTCAAGCACAAGCTGATTTTTAGTCCGAATTAACAATATTGCATTTTTTATCATCTCCACATCATTACATTCATTCAATATTTCTTAAATCCCATCAATTTGGCAATATCAACGGCCTCGTCTGGTATACTCAAGCTTAGTTTATTTATTGAGGATACTATGAACCAACATAACAGCAAACTGCACGCAGAAACCATCTGTGCGCATTTTGGGGAGGATCCCTCTCTTCACAACGGAGCAGTGATACCACCCATCTATCAAAATTCAATCTTCGTTATGGACGAAATGGAGCAGAGAGCTGCCAACTACTCCCTGGATGAAGACGAAACAGCGGTAGCTAGTGGCATGAGCAAGCGCTACGACTACACACGAGTTGGCAACCCAACCACAGACGTGGCTGAATCCAAGATTGCTGCGCTGGAGGGTGCCGAGAGTGCCAGATGTTTTAGCAGCGGTATGGCAGCCATAACTGCAGCTATCCTCTCTTGTGTGAAAGCAGGAGACCATATTGTTTGTGTGCAGAGCGTTTACGGACCCACGCGCACTTTTGTTTCCGACTACCTGGTGCGATTTGGCATTACTACCACATATGTGCAGGGTTCTGATCCGCAGGAGTTTGAAGATGCGCTTCAACCCACAACGCGCCTGATCTTTGTGGAATCGCCTTCTAGCGTTGTAATGCAGCAACAGGATCTGGAGTCAGTTGCAAAGATTGCAAAACAGCATGGTGCAGCTACCATTATCGATAACTCCTGGGCTTCACCGATTTTCCAGAACCCTATGGAGTTTGGAATTGACCTGGTATGCCACTCTGCCACAAAGTATCTGGGTGGCCATAGCGACATCATTGCAGGAGTGGTGTGTGGCAGCAGGAAGCACATGGACCCTATCATAAGGAATGAAGGGCTTCTACTCGGTGCAGTGATGGATCCATTTGCATCATGGCTCATGATTAGAGGGTTACGAACACTACCAGTTCGAATGGCACAGCACCAGCGAAACACAGCCCAGATTGTGAAAAGGCTTGAGGAGCATTCTGCCATAGCGAGAGTTTATTATCCTGGAAGTGCTGATGATTCTCAACCAGAACTCACATCCAAACAGCTAAAAGGAAAAAGCGGCCTGTTATCAATTGAGCTTAAGAACAGTACAAAAGCGACTGCATATAAGCTTGTAAACACATTGAAATATTTCCAGATAGCTTGCAGCTGGGGAGGGTTTGAGAGTCTGGCACTACCTCATCATGCACAACCACGTGTATTTAAAGATGCATCTGAACCTAGATGGTTGGTGCGGCTGCACATCGGTTTGGAGAATGTGGAAGATCTATGGGAAGACCTGGATGCAGGGTTGAATTCCATTCATTAGTTCTATATACCATTAATTCAAAGCACATTCAGTGTAGTGTGAGGCTTGCAATACAGCCTCACACTGATCCAACAAATGTTTTGTCAGCCAGAGCTGCCCCAGGAACCATCCTGCTCGCTGCCACATGCAGCAAGTACACCTGCTCACCAGCTTTCCAAATTCCTCTATCCCGCTTCCAGTAAGCACAGTATGCCTGCCTGCCATCAATGGTTTCCTGCCAGCCATCCTCACCATGCCCTGAAAATAGCACTACTCTGGTATATGGTCGAATATTTGCCTCTTCACGAAATACATACATCTCGTTGGCTCTCTGGTCTGCATCACCCTGTAAATACGCCACGGTGCAAAGAGCCCATCCCCGCAAATCCACAGAGACCGAACCCTGGTTCTGTAAAACAAGGTATTCTCCACGAGCATCTCTTGCAGGATGCACTTCGATTACTTTCAGCATAGTATTCCTTTAGTCGGGGTAAATCTTACCCATTATAATCTCACATAGAGTATGACTGGTATGGATGCCAAAATTTGTCGGTGATTATGTTGAAATGAGAATGAATTTGATGATCTCTGATACAGCGGCACCTTGAATAAGTTAACTTGGACCAGACAAACTGATTTGTGAACAATTAACTTGAAGAATCTGGCAGCATATTCAGGATTCAATCACTTATGTCTCCCGTTGCCCCTTTATCTGTGGAGATCACTAACCCTGAAGGAGATTGAGGGTATTCTGAATAATACTAAACTGTGTGATATACATCTATTTTAATGGGATAGCAATCTACCCGGCTGCATCCCCATAAGATTTGAAGGGAGATCCCATCCAATATGACTCTGCAATCTCATGAGCGCGGCGCACTTTCTTCCGATACCATTGCCAGATACCGCACCGCTTTCAATTCCCATGGTCCTAACATCATTGCTCTAAACGCTGTCACAAAAACTGCTGTAACTAGCGTGGCTATGAACAGGAAATCTGTTGTTCGTGATACTCATACCTACTCACATCTGGTGAAAGTGGGGCCTTCAACAAGCCAGGAGAAAAGTGGCCGCTGCTGGTTGTTTGCCGCTCTGAATACATTTAGACCGATTGCTGCCAAACAATTGGGCCTTGAGGATATTGAGTTCTCCCAGGCTTTTCTGTTCTTCTATGATAAGCTGGAGAAAGCGAATTTCTTTCTGGAAGCAATTCTTTCAACGATGGATGAACCAACAGATGGAAGACTTATCTCCACACTAGTTCAGAGCCCTGTACAGGACGGCGGCCAGTGGGATATGTTTGTTAACCTGGTGGAGAAATACGGAGTAGTACCCAAGAGCATTATGCCGGAAACCGAAAGCAGTGGTAACTCTGGCAGAATGAACGAACGAATAACATTGAAACTCCGTGAGTACGCAGCCCAGTTACGACAGTCATACAGTGATGGCATCGCAATGGAGACCCTTATCGCTCGAAAGGATGAGATGCTTTCAGAAATCTACAAGATGTTATCCATCCATTTAGGCGAGCCGCCACGTGAGTTCCTATGGCAATGGAGGGATAAAGATAACAAGTTCCATAGAGACGAATGCATTACCCCTAAAGAGTTTTTTGACAAGTATGTCGCCTTCGATTTCAATTCAGTAGTCTGCTTGATCCACTGCCCTATGGCATCCACACCATTCAATCAGCTATACACAGTAGACTACCTTGGCAATGTTGTTGGTGGGCATGGAGTGCGATATATCAACGTTGAGATGGATATATTAAAGGCTGCAGCGGTAGCACAGATTAAAGATGAAAAGTCTGTTTGGTTTGGATGTGATGTTGGTAAGTGTTTCGATAGGGATTTAGGCGTTATGGATACGGAACTGTTCGATTTTGAATCGATTTACAGCACACATTTCGGCCTTAGTAAGGCGCAGCGGCTGGATTATGGCAGCAGCCAGATGACGCATGCCATGGTGTTTACAGGCGTTGACCTGGATGAGCACGATCGTCCGCGAAAATGGCGCGTTGAGAATAGCTGGGGCGACAAGGGTGGTGACAAAGGCTTTATGCTGATGACAGATGCCTGGTTTGATGAGTATAACTATGAAGTCGTTGTCGATAAAAAGTATGTTCCCGCGGAGATACTGTCTATTCTAAACAATGAACCCATAAGCTTGCCGCCATGGCACCCTATGGGCTCTCTTGCGTAGTTATTAATGAGAGAGTTGTATTGCTCTCTCATTTTAATCTTAACTGTAACCAACATCCGGCCAGATGCCAGAATGTACAGGATGCATGCAGTGATTTTCATGACTACAGATGATCTGTAGTACCAAACTGGGAGAATGCTTCATGATAGAAGAGAAACCTTCGACTCTTGCTGAATGGATGGAAATTGAAATCCAGGAAGCGATCTACACGGCTGGAAAAGGGGTGGGAATTGCAGTTGTTGCACTCATCATTTTTTCCATACTAAAGCTCTTCCTTACAGGTAATTACCGGGTTTATGCCACCTTTGGAATTGGAGTAGCAATAGGGATTGCAGTCATACTTATCCTGCATGCAGTCTACAGGGTCTCGAGAATTAAAGCACATCCTTCAGTCCCTTTCACATGTCCATACTGTGATGCAGTAAATAAAATGCTCTCAATCCCCATGAACGATTTCGAATGTGAACACTGCAGAAGATTAATCCGATTTGAAAATGGGGTCGTTGCCCCGGTGAAGGTTGTTCAATGTGGAAAGTGCGATGCTGAATATAGAGTATCTGTGAAAGCGAACCGGTATGTATGCGATAAATGTGGTGCCGAAATTCAGGTGAAACCTCTTGAACAGGAGCAGACTGAAACCGCTTATATTCCTACAAAGGTGAAATCAGGAGTGATGCTTGGTGGACCTAACCAGATCGTATCGTTGACGGGTTATGATCCATACCGAGTTGATCAGGTAGCAAAAATCATTAGAGCCGAACTGGGAATTGCAATCAATGATGCCCTGCAAATGGTAAAAAGTGCAAACCCTGAAACCCCGCTTATAGTAGCCTATGATATGCCCGAATCCGATGCCCTGGTATTGGCTGACCAGTTGAAACAGGTTGGAGGGCAAGTAAAGAGTAGAGCAGTTTAACGATGACTGAGATGCTGACTAGCTAACTGATTAATATCGTATAGCCACAAAATAGAGCCATGCTGCTTAAGCAGCATGGCTCTATTGATAAAAAGTGACTAGTCTTTCTTGAGGTGATGCTTTGAATTTGAGGCTAAGTGTGCAGGTAGTGGTCGAACCCCTGCCAGATAATCCTGAAAATCGCGACTGGACATAACACTGGTAGTAACCTTCAACCGTACTCTTCCTTCAGGTGTATGAACTGTTACTGTTTGAAGATTTGGAAGAAAGGTATGGTTTTTCTTAGGAGCGCGCAGTTTCCAGGGTCCACTATGTGGGTGTCTGCGACGATGCCCTTTCATTGGGCCCACACCGGAAACTTGACATACTCTAGACATATAGAACTCCATTATTACTTTGCTTAATTTCGTATTGACCATGGAAGGATACCGCAGTTACTTTTAAGATGTCAAGTATCCAGCAAATATGTGTGTTAGCGATCAGCGAAAATGTCCTCCCTTCTCGTTCAGGGAAATGTCCGCATAATAATAGACTATGAGGACATTAACATTGACTGATAAAGACCAGCATTGTCTGGCTTTATTAGAGCGATTAAGCTCTGAAGCTATTTCTCACAGGCTATACTGTTCTCATTGGTAGCTTAAGTGCACCATGAAAGGATGAGTTGAAAAGTTATTGCTATCAAAATTTCCAGAGATTATTTATGCAAGTATGAAGGTACTACAACGATTCTGGAATCATCTGCAAAGATATTTTATTCGCCTGCTCATCTCATTCCCTTCATCAGTTTGCCATTTATAAACATCTTCAGTGATTTGGTGGAAGAAGATATAATTAACCAGTGACCATTTATTTTTTTCCACACATCATCGGCGATTGCCTTCAATTCCATTTTATCCATCTTACCCTTTTGACCCTTCACTTCACATTTCAGATCTCCTTTCACTTCAACCATAGCGGTGGTTTTCTCAACTGACAGCTTTGTAATGGTTCGTTTCCAGGTTAAGTGCGAAATTGCCCCTCGCTCTTTCTTCATCCCCTTCATTACATCAGCTTTTTTCACAGTTCTGCCACCAGGCAAATTGGTAACATAATTAGGTGCAAGATATGAAGCCATTGCATCAAATTTCTTTAATTTGAAATCTTTTGTGATGGCATTGTAGTTCGCTGTCAGCTGTTGTTTAAGTGTGGGCGCAGCATGGGATGTATTCATCTGTAGTGTAAGAGCTGCTAATGCAGAGATAAAGGAAATTATTTTAAGCTTCATATCGAATATCACTCCATGAATTCAATGGTTTTAACTATCGACAAAATTGTAGCACTTTCCTACAGATTTGGTTACAAACACCATTAATGTATCCAGGAATTATTCTTCATGGTGCGTATGTAAACCTGATATTTACCGTTAGTCTCAATAATCAGTTACAATAAGCATTCAGACGATAAAATCTTTCAAACAAAAATATCCCATGCCATTGTATAAATGGCATGGGATATATAATAGAGGACTTAATGTTGAAAACGGCATAAAGCGAGTTTAGATTACGCCAAATCGGGGGCTTTTAATTGGTGAGTGAAGAGGCAATGGTCGTCTCATGAGTGACGAGTCTCTATGGTCCAGGATAACATCTGTGCAGTTCTCATACTCATCCAGAACCTCTTTCGCAGCTGAATCCAGTTCAGCATTCTCTGCAAACTGAGCAGCTATCTCTTCCGCAATCTGTTGTGGTTCACGGGTCTCCTCGATGAGGGTTGGAGGATCAGACTCCGACTCTGACAGCTGCAGCCTTGTTTCCCAAGGTAGATTACACATCTGAGTCATGAAACCGGCGATGTCTGGCGTAAGCGGCTGTCGTTCTGTCCATCTCAGGTCGAGAGCAAAGGTGATCATACCAGGGCGGGCAACAGCCAAATCCATCAGGGTCTCTTCATCCTGTATGTCGTAAGAGTGAGCCATGCAGAGCAGCGACAGTACATCTGAATCCTCTGAGTTGTCACCGGGAACGTAAGCTCTCACTTCGTCCACTTCCCACCACTGTGCAAACAGTCGCGCTAACGGCTCTGATGAGGGCCCGTGCCATAGAATTCGGTTCGGTCCAAGCTCCTTGGCATCTAGCAGTGCTGCTGTAATTCCCACCACCCACGCTATATCTTCTTCTGATGGCTGCCAGAAAACAAAACGCTCACCGGGTACATTCTCGTCCGGATTCGACTCAATCAGCATTGCACGTGTCTGAATATAGTGCCAGGCGCGCAGGTTAAGCTTGGTAAGGTCCTCGTAGTCACGCACGCGTGCCAGAAGGTCACCCACCTCCTCACGAACCTCTTCCATCCCCGGGAATGCTGCTGTGGCTTCCTGCGTGGATAGCTCATAGACCGCATCTGCTTCATCGATCTGACCCAGAAGTGCGTAGCACTCTGCCAGCTCCATTAACAGCCAGATCGGCAGTCCACCATACACATCGTTCAGAGCATGGAATGCCTCGAGTGCACCAGAGTAGTCGCCCATATCCATCTTAACCTGTGCAGTATCCACGTCACAAGCCTGCTTCAACTGAACAAGCTCCTGATTAGCTTGCGATAAGTCTGCTGGCAGCATCGGTTTCAGAAGTTCTGCTGTTCGATTAAGAAACGGGTATGCCATGATGGGCTGTCCAAGCTGTGCAAATCTGTTGCCAAGCTGGTAATATGCCACCACATTTTGCCTGTCCTGCTGCACTGCCTTGAAGAGCTGAAGCTCAGTGGGAGGCATGGGTGAACCATCTGGCGCAACAGTCGGAGTCTCAGCATCTGCCCCCGTTATCTGTGAGATCTGCGAAAGCAGTGAAATAGTGGTGTCGATCACGAGGTCTGAAACGATGTCCTGCTGAAATACAAATGTCATTTGCTGGAGTGCATTCTGAAGGTCCCCGGATTGCGCAAGGGCTTTTGCCTGTTCCACAGCCATTCGCACCTCTTCCGAAGGCTGAGGGTTACTTGATAGGGGCTGCCCATCTGGGCCTAGGATACGCATTTTTAATGTCTCCGTTCAATTTGGTAAAGTAGTTGACTAATGGCTACGAGTGCCGCAGTTTCTGTACGTAATGTGCGAGGCATGAGAGAGACAGCTATGCAGCCGTTCTCCTTCGCATGCATGATCTCTGCATTGCTCCAGCCGCCTTCAGGACCGACTGCAAGCAGAATTGATTCCGGGTTATCTTTCAATACATCCGCTATGCATGGCAGATTGGCTTCCGTATGCAGAAAAAGTCTACAATCTGCTGTAGAGTGACTTAATGCATCTGCCAGCGATTTCGGTGGGAGCAAACTGGGGATTACCCCTCTTCCAGACTGCTCTGCTGCTCCTTTGAGAATACGTCTCCAGCGCTCCATCTTCTCAGGAAGTTTGTCATCAGCAAGAGTAACAACACTTCTCTCGCTCATCACAGGCTGAAAACAGGTTGCCCCAACTTCTGTTCCATGCTGGAGAACCTGCTCAAACTTATCACCTTTGCCCATAGACTGCAGTACCAATAGATGGCAGGGTGGCTCTGACTCAATCTTTAAGGCTTCATTGAGACGGACCTCTGTTTCAGAAGAACATATCTTCTCAATGGTTCCAAACCTTGCAACTCCATTGCCATCCAGAAGCAGAAGGTTATCTCCCGGCCTTTGCCGCATAACGAGAGAAATATGCTTATGGTCCTGTCCTTTGAGATAAAGGGTTTCGCCATGGAGGCTGCCCGGCTCTACAAAAATCCTGATCACCTGATTTGTACTAAGCCCATTCAGAGCCAAGCGGTGGAAGCTCCCTCATGGCCTGATTGAGACTAACGGTATCGGGTTCGGAGTGTGTACGAATGGCAGTGAAACAGACCCAGATATCCTCCCTGGCTGCTTTAACATCTGAAAACCCTGCGGATTCAATCGCACTTTTCAGTAGTTCGAGATGTTCTTCCACGATGCCAGATGCAATAAACACTCCCCCTTCTTTCAGCCTGGAGGCTATTTCGGGGAGTAGTTCCAGTATGGTGTTTGCTATGATGTTGGCAACTATGAGATCGCAATTATAGGCTGTTTGATAGAAGGGGTCAAGTTCCAGAATTGAGACAGTGCTCTCGAGGGAGTTGTGCTTCACATTTTCAATAGCTGTACGTCTCGGTAACAGATCGGAGTCGGTAGCAAGCACTTCGGATGCTCCCAGCAGGGCAGCTCCTATTGCCAGGATACCGCTGCCAGTGCCAATATCGGCAACGCGCATACCCGGTTTAACATACTCTTCAAGGGCTAGGAGACAGAGGCGTGTGGTTGGATGGCCGCCCGTTCCGAATGCCATACCCGGGTCCAGCGTGATGACTCTGTCGGTGGGCTGGGCCTCGTAGTGCTGCCACGAAGGACAGATCACCAACGTCTTGCCTGGCTTCTCGGCACGATAGTACTGCTTCCATGCAGTAGCCCAATCCTCATCATCGGCATAGGTGACTTCTATTTCACCCTCTAACGGTGGCAGTTCCCACTCCGGGAGGCGCGCAAGGTGGGTCTTAAGGGCTTCCAGCTTGCCTGCTAACTCTTCATCTTCAGGAAGACTTCCCTGTACTTTGACAGGACCATCACCCGTCTGCATCACTCCGCCACACCCTGCCTCAATGAGAGCATAGCAGACGGCATCTATAGAGTCTTTCGGCGACATTGCTGTCAGGACTGCCCAGCGCATAGTATCTCCTTAATGTTTGCCAAAAAACCGCGAGAAAATGCCCTGGTTCTCGTGATGTTCTTCTACAGTCTCTCCTGCACTCAGTGCTAGCTGCTCCAGAAGCGCACGCTGCTCAGAAGTAAGGTTGGTAGGAACATGCACATTCACAACAACATGCTCGTCGCCTCTGCCGCGTCCATTTACATCAGGAATACCCTTTCCTTTCAGGGTGTATACCTGACCGGGCTGTGTGCCTTCATCGATCTTCAGCTCTTCCGTTCCTTTTATAATAGGAACACTTACAGTGCCTCCTAGTGCAGCTCTAAACATGCTTATAGGAACCTGACAGGCGATGTCGTTGCCCTGCCTTTCGAATACAGCATGCTGCTTCACATAGATGAAAATGTAGAGATCACCGGCAGGAGCGCCTCTCTCGCCAGCATCTCCTTCTCCAGCCAGCCGCATTCGAACACCGGTATCCACTCCAGCAGGGATGTTAACAGAGCGCTCTCTAATTTTGCGCACTCTTCCGTTTCCGTTGCAGACATTACAGGGGTTTAATATTATTTGCCCAGTACCTCTACATCTACTGCATGTCTGTATAGACTGGAATGTGCCAAGCGGTGTATTTTGTGCGAACCTCACCTGACCTTTGCCTTTGCACTGAGGACAAGTTTCAGGGGTTGTGCCAGCTTTGGCTCCGCTGCCCTCACACTCAGTACACAACTCCATGCGAGGGAATTTAATTGTCTTCGAAACCCCTTCTGCAACCTCTTCAAGCGTGAGTTCCAGGTCATGCCTGAGATCGTCGCCATGTGCCACATTGGAAGTACCGGATGGACGACTTGCCTGACCGAAGAGATCGAACAGATCACTAAATGCCTGTGCAAATCCACCGCCGTATCCGTTGGCATCTGAGGCTGCGGAGCTGCTTACACTTGCCATTCCATACTGATCGTACCGTCGCCTTTTCTCTGAATCGCCAAGGATTTCGTAAGCCATCTGAATTTCTTTAAACTTTTCTACGGCTTCGGGTTCAGAGTTCACGTCAGGATGGTATTTACGAGCAAGATTGCGATACGACTTTTTTACCTCGTCTGCAGAAGCTGACTTGGAAACATTCAATACTTCGTAAAAATCGCGCGGAGCTGCCGGCATCTTACCTTATCCTTTTCTTCAAACATACAGGCTTATATTTAACCTGGTTTGGTATAGCAGTTATAACTCAATTATCACACAGAGCATCCAGAAGTGATCTTAGTCCAAAGTTTAAGAGTGAATGTCTACCGTTATCGACTTTCAGGCAGGGCAATGCACTTCTGAATAGCTCACTTTACGCTCAAATTGTATCAAACTTCGTTATCGGAGTTATCTTCTTCATCATCAGCAAGACTGTCTTCATTTCCATCTTCAACACTATCTTCCACTTCAAACAGCTCGGGATCCACAAGGTCATCTAATCCAATATCGGCAAGACTCATGCCTGCTTCAAGGTCGAAATCAAGAGTGCCTGCACCGATAATATCTTCGAGGGTGGGTTCGTTGGGCTTAAGTGCCGCTTTCTGGGCATTAAGTGAGGGATCATCAACAATACGCTTATCAATTGCACCACATGCTAATTCTTCGAGTGCGATAGTAATGTTGTTTCCAGATGTTGTTTCAACTTGAGGTTTTGCTCCATCTTTAATCTGCCTGGCTCGTTTAGCAGCCAGAATAACCAGTTCATACTTATTTTTTTCATCGAGACGGTCGGGAGATGGATAAATAGCCATACAAAACTCCTTAATCTGATAACAATTAGGCAAGTTCTATTGTGCAGTTTTTAGGGAGAATTTGTCAAGCTGGATACCACTTACTGGTTTATGAACATAGCTCCGTCAGGAATACCTTATACGGCACTCTGCCTATGTGCCTGTACTGACGAAATGGCTACACTGTAAACTGTACGGTGCATTTGTTATGGTCAACGTTACCCCATTGCTGGAACTCCCTATGGCAAAGCAGTCCGCTCTCCCACCCTCCCTTAATGAGCGCTAGC
>JAJZFJ010000122.1 GCA_021805395.1 bacterium | reverse complement strand
TCTGGTCGAGGAGAGATCCCTCTCAGCATCTTGTCCACAGTTTTTTCAACATCAAGATGTATGGCCAAACTATCGACCTCAGTCATTTCAATAATGACTTCAAAGGTGGGAGGGGCTTTTCTTTCCAGAACCGTTTTTTGGGTACCACGACGACGGGCTTCATCATCGGACAAGGTAACCGCATGTATTCCACCTACCAAATCAGATAGTGTGGGATTCATCATCAGATTCTCTAAACTGTTCCCGTGAGCAGTGCCAATAAGCTGCACTCCACGTTCTGCAATTGTGCGGGCTGCAAATGCTTCCTGTTCGGTGCCAATTTCATCTATCACAATCACTTCGGGCATGTGGTTTTCAACAGCTTCAATCATCACATTATGCTGCTCTTCAGGAGCTGCAACCTGCATGCGTCGAGCATTGCCAATTCCTGGATGGGGGATGTCACCGTCCCCAGCGATCTCATTGGATGTATCCACAATCACAACACGCTTCTGTATGTCAACCGATAGAACTCGTGCCATTTCGCGGAGCTTGGTGGTTTTTCCACGTCCGGGTCTGCCAAGGATAAGAATGGATTTACCACTCTCCACAACATCCTGAATAATATCGATAGTGCCATATATTGCACGGCCAATTCGACATGTGAGCCCTACTACTTTCCCCTGTCTGTTACGAATAGCGGAAATGCGATGCAGTGTTCGCTCAATGCCTGCTCGGTTATCTTTACCAAACGAACCAACCCTTCCAACAACAAACTCAATCTGTTCAGCACTAATAGGCTCAATCCCCAGAATAGCTACTCGGTTAGGGAAGCGCGCTTCGGGGATTCGCCCCAGATCCATCACAATCTCCAGGAGGTCATCAAGTGTCCCCTCTTTTTCCAGATTTAATCTGACGGATTGCGGCAGAACGTCCAAAAGTTGTGTGAGATTATCAGTTACTTTATGCTGAACGCCCTTTTCTAAAAGTGTGTTTGCAGCTGAAGGAGAAAATTCCACCGGTACTTCGGTGGCAAGAGAGCTGAAATGCGGAGTAGACATGCAGATATTTACCCTTGCTAGGCTTTAAAAGCCTGGAAGATATTAGTTTTAGAGTGGAAAATTGTGCAACTTCCCTCTCCAGAAATTGATCCATGGCAACTAAACCAATGTATCGCCTTGGCTGCGGATATCTTACAGGAGCGCGACGTTGCCATTTCAGCTCTCCATGTCAACACCTTCTGGGTGCCTTGCGCCAGTCGGTTTTTTTATGAACACTCCCATTCATAAACTGGCTTATATATATGATTGACCGAGTTTTTCACCAAAAAGTTGCTCGACTTTGTACTACACCTCACAATAACCTGTTTGCTCCGCAAGGCTGAGTTAGATTGAAGCTCCAACACTGGCTGACAAACGCCAAACATGCCTGTTTACATTATTTCAGGTAGTGAGCAAAGAAACTGCCTTGAATAAGCCTGATTTTATGAGAAGCCTTATTACATGGTAGAACGAGTTGCTATAACTCACATTCTCAATCGTATAAATAGATGATAATGCTAAAGCAGGACAGAAATTCCTGATATAATTAACAGTATGTGGCCATGCTCTGCAAGAGTACGAATCTGTTGCATTTTCATCTGTGCTGTGCTATACTGCATACACTACGTAACTTTCTGTGAGGGAGAGAGTGGGTTTTTACCCACTCTTTTCTATTACTAGAGAAATCCGCTTGTCACCCTCGGGGTGCAGGAAGCAAGAATGAGCGATTTTCTTGAAGCGCTACAACAGATAGCCAGGGAAAAAGATATACCGATTAACATGCTGATTGAGGCAGTGGAATCTGCTCTTGCCACAGCATTTAAAAAGCATCTTAACTTGAATGGTGATATCAGGGTTTCGATAGACTCTAACAGCCATCAGCCCCTGCCCTTTCATGCATTCTCGATAATGCATGTTGTATCTGAAGTGATGGATCCCACATTTGAAATCAGCCTTGCAGATGCAAAAGAGATTAAGCCTGACATTGAACTTGGCGAGACGATTGAACGCAAGCTGGATATTCCCATGCATGACCTTGGAAGGATTGCTGCCCAGACTGCTAAACAGGTAGTTACTCAGCGAATTCGTGAGACGGAAAGACGCAAAGTCCTCGATGAGTTTGTAGAGCGACAGGGCGAAGTTATGACAGGAGTGGTTCAGCGGCGAGATGGAAGAACGGTTGTTATTCAGCTTGGTAAACTGGAAGCCATGCTGCCTCCAC
This sequence comes from bacterium, assembly GCA_021805395.1. Taxonomy (GTDB): domain Bacteria; phylum Armatimonadota; class Chthonomonadetes; order Chthonomonadales; family Chthonomonadaceae; genus JAJZFJ01. The sequence goes on along the minus strand of JAJZFJ010000122.1, from coordinate 3,362 downwards.
AGGAGCAGGTAGAATCCGAACCCTACCGCATAAACGACCGTATAAAGGTATACGTATTAGAGGTTAAAGATGGGGGTAGAGGAGCACAGGCTATGGTCTCCAGAACTCATCCCAGCCTCATTAGAAGACTTTTTGAACTCGAAGTGCCAGAGATTGCTGACGGAATCGTAACTATAAAAAGTGTTGCCAGAGAACCAGGTGCAAGATCCAAGATCGCAGTTTCCAGCCGAGATGAAAAAGTGGATGCAGTAGGAGCTTGTGTAGGACACCGAGGTACTCGTGTTCAGGCAGTGGTGAACGAGTTGTACGATGAAAAAATAGATATCGTACGATGGAGTCCTGATATGAGTCTTTTCATCTCAGAGTCACTATCCCCTGCTCGAACGAGCAGAGTAACTGTGAACGAAGATGGAAAAAGCGCATTCGTTGTTGTCCCTGATAACCAGTTATCACTTGCCATTGGAAAATCTGGCCAAAACGTGAGACTTGCTGCCAGGTTAACAGGGCAAAGAATAGATATTCGTTCCGATTCGCAGGTAGCTCGAGAAGCCTTCGATGTGCTGAAAGATGTTCTAGGCGAAATGGAGACGGACGAGGACGAAACAGATGACTGAGTGTTCAGAAGCTAAAGTTATGGACCACTCGATATGATTTCGTGGATGTTGTGTGTAACAGAGGGCATTTGGATAACGGGCGGTGTGGAGATGACAATATGAAAGCGTGAAACCAACTCTTTCGATTTTCTCCTCCTCATTCTTCGTTTCTTTCCACTCCTCCCTCAATCACCTTTGATTTTCAGAACTGAGTAGTTAATGATGAAAGCGAAAAGACAGCCAATTCGCACATGTGTAGCTTGCAGGAATACAGATCAAAAGCGAAAGCTGATGAGAATCGTCCGTCTGCCAGATGGATCTGTAACCTTCGACGCAAAAGGCAAGCTTAATGGACGAGGTGCATACCTCTGTACAACAGCACAATGCATTACGGTGGCTGAAAAGCAGAAGCGATTGGAACGCTCACTGAAATCGGCACCAATTACAAAAGAGTTTTTTAATTTGGTTTTGCAGATAGCAGAACAAATTGAGCTGGATGATGCAGAAAGATCTACCAAGATTGCTGCTCCTGGCTCGGGAATAGGAGATAGCGTATGAGAGAAGTGAAAACGGCGAAAGGTGTGAAAACCAGCGATCTTGCAAATGAGCTGAAAATGACAACCGCTGAGCTTATAACTACATTAAATGACCTTGGCGTGATGACAGATGGTCCTTCCTCAATGATTGATGAGGCCACAGTTGCTACAGTTAAGGAAATGCTGCAGGAAGCATCGGCTGAAAAGGTAGCGGAAGTGCCTGCCAACCCAACAGTGCGGGAAGTGGCAGAATCGCTGGGTTTGTCTCCCAATCTTTTGGTTAAAAAATTAATGGAGATGGGACAGTTAATAGCAGCAAACCAGCGTATTAATATGGCATTAGCAGAAAAACTTGCGCTCGGTTTTGGCTATAAACTTAAAATCAAAGCGGAGGCAAAGCCTGAACCCAAGCCGCTTGCCAATAAGCATAAAGGTCCCGCTGGAGCCACTCAACCTCGTCCACCTGTTGTTACAATTATGGGACATGTTGACCATGGTAAAACATCACTTCTCGACAGTATTAGAAAAGCGAAAGTAGCCGATGGCGAGTTTGGTGGAATTACTCAGCATATAGGTGCATATCAGGTTGAGGTGGAACATAACGGTGAAAAACGCAAAATCACCTTCCTGGATACTCCTGGGCATGAAGCTTTCACCGAAATGCGTGCCAGAGGTGCTCAGGTTACCGATATCGTTATCCTTGTTGTAGCTGCTGATGATGGCATCATGCCTCAAACCATTGAAGCAATCCATCATGCCCAGGCAGCTGAAGTACCAATGATTGTTGCAATCAACAAGATTGATAAACCCGATGCTCGTCCCGACCGGATTAAACAGCAGTTAACTGAACATAATGTACTCGTTGAAGAGTATGGTGGAGATGTCATAACAGTTCCAGTTTCGGCTAAAACGGGTGAAGGCATTCCCGAATTGCTTGAATACCTGCTTCTGGTTGCGGATGTACAGGAATTCCAGGCAGATCCACACGGTCATGCTACAGGTGCTGTTGTGGAAGCAAGCATTGAAACAGGAAGAGGAGCAATTGCAACTCTGCTCGTGCAATCCGGCACGTTACGCGTTGGAGACATAGTGGTAGCTGGACTGAGTTTCGGCAAAGTGCGTGCCATGATGAACGAACGCGGAGAGAGAGTGCTTAAGGCTGGTCCTTCCACTCCCGTGGAAGTACAGGGACTGAACTCATCGCCTGCAGCGGGAGATTCCGTTGAGGTTGTAAAGACGGAGAAAGAAGCCCGACAGATTACTGAGAAGAGAATTGAGAAGGAGCGCAACGTTCGAATGAGCGGAGGTGTCAGACGCCTCACACTTGACGATCTCTCACGACAGGCTCAGGAAGGTTTGATAAAAGACCTGAACATTATTCTGAAGGGCGATGTGCAGGGTAGTGTGGAAGCGGTTCTTGGCCAGCTTAAAAAGATTAATGAAGCAGATCCTGACAATGAGGTTAGAATTACGGTTAAACTTAGCGGAGTGGGTCTTATCAACGAATCTGATATCAGTCTGGCAGTGGCAACAGGAGCTATTGTTATCGGCTTCAATGTTCGACCTGATGTCTCAGCTCAAAGAGCCGCCGAGCGCGATGGAGTGGATGTACGTACTTACAACATCATCTACAAACTGACTGAAGATATTGAACGCGCAATGCGCGGACTTCTTACACCGGTTTATGAAGAGGTCATCCTTGGTTCTGCGAAAGTGCTGCAGAGGTTCCAGACCTCAAAGGGACAGGTTATTGCTGGCTGCTCTGTGCAGGATGGCAAACTCCAGAGAGGTGCAGAAGCGCGAATCATCCGTGGAAATACCACACTCTACACCAGCAGAATTGAGAGTCTGCGCCGCATGAAGGATGATGTGAGAGAGGTATTGCAGGGATTTGAATGTGGAATTGTGATGGAAAACTGGAGTGATGTCCAGCCAGATGACATCTTTCAATGCTTTGAGATGAGGCAGGTTGAAAGACTATAAGTGAGCCCATGTTTGTTGGCACTTTAACCATAACAATCATAATCCATGACTGTTCGTCTCTCAAAGACAAGCGACATGTACTACATGGAGTTGTAGAGAAAATACGGAAACGTTTCAACATCTCTGCAGCCGAAGTAGGCAACATGGATCTATGGCAAAGAGCTACGATAGGAATTGCGGCGGTCTCGAATGACCGTCGCGTTCTGAATGGGTTACTGGATGGTGTCGTGGATTTCCTTGAAAAAGATGA
>JAJZFJ010000193.1 GCA_021805395.1 bacterium | reverse complement strand
ACCGGTCGTGGCATATGCATTGCAGTCAGTACAGCTGCCGTTGGCTTCGTCGCGACCTTCCCCTCGCCATTCGCTAGCGCTCATTAAGGGAGGGTGGGAGTGCGAACTGCTTTGCAACAGGGATTTCCCACATAGTGGTAACGTTACCCCCTAGCAGGGATCGTACAGCCCCCTTCAGGGGGCTTGTGATCCGTAGGCAATGCTTTAGGCATTGCCGCAAATCCGGGCTGTTTACGGTGCCGACAGCAGCTTTTACCTCTCCTCGCGCCTACGTCGCGACCCTCCCCTCACCACGCCTGTGGTCGTGACCCTGCCCCATCCCTTACGCGACGCTTGCTATGAGCGAGGGTAAGCGTTTGAACATTGCTTCCGAACTCGAAATCCCCCATCGAGCACGCGTTACTCCATACCAAGTCAGCCCACTGTATGGAATTCAAATACATGAGGTAGCATAATAATACAGACAATTAAGACCAAGAGGTATTGTGACAATGAACCAGCTTTTTGACAGTCTATTACAGCTCATCACTCAAACTTCAACAAATATGCCGGCAGATGTGAGACGGGTTATCTCAAAAGCAAAGAAGAATGAGGTGACCTCTGGGCGCTCGGGGCAGGCACTCCAGATTATAGCCCTTAATATAGATAGAGCTGTAGAGAATACTGGTCCTATCTGCCAGGATACTGGAATGCCCACTTTCAAAATACATACCCCGGTAAATGTGAACCAAATAGAGATCCGAAAGGTTATCATCGCCGCAATTGAAGAGGCTACCAGAAGAGGTGTACTGCGACCAAACTCAGTAGATAGTATCACTGGAAAGAACTCAGGTTTGAATATAGGACCAGGAACGCCGGTGATACACTTTGAACAATGGGAGCGCGACGATATTGAGGTTTTGCTGCTTCTGAAGGGTGGAGGGTGTGAGAACAAGAATATTCAGTACTCTTTACCGGCAGATCTTGAGCATGTTGGCAAAGCAGGAAGAGACCTCGAAGGAGTTGAAAAGTGTATCCTCCATGCTGTATGGCAGGCACAGGGGCAGGGATGCAGCGCTGGCGTGCTGGGTGTCTGCATAGGGGGCGACAGAACCAGTGGCTATGCTCATGCAAAAGAGCAGCTATTTCGCGAAATGGACGATGTAAATCCTGATCCCGTCCTTGCTGCGCTGGAGCAAAGGATCGTGGATTCCTCAAACACCCTGGATATCGGAACCATGGGCTTTGGTGGCGCTGTCACCCTATTGGGGTGCAAAATAGGGGTGCAAAACAGGCTGCCAGCTTCCTTCTTTGTTTCAGTTGCATACAACTGCTGGGCATATCGCAGGCTTGGTGTACATATCTCGCCGGCAGATGGTGCCATCTCTCGCTGGCTCTATCTGGATGAGCACCCCATCCAGATTGCTGAATCAACAGGATTGCCGCTAACCGGGAAGGAGATCCATCTGCAAACGCCATTGTCAGAAGAAAATGTGCGCAAACTGAAAGTGGGGGATGTTGTATTACTATCAGGTCCACTTTTTACCGGAAGAGATGCGCTCCATAAATATCTAATGACTCACGATTCTCCTGTCGATCTCAAAGGTCAGGCTATCTATCATTGTGGCCCTGTAATGCTGAAGGATGAGGACGGCAAGTGGCATGTGAAAGGCGCTGGTCCCACAACGTCAGCAAGGGAAGAGCCGTATCAGGGCACCATCCTGCGTAAGACAGGTGCCAGGGCTGTCATTGGTAAAGGTGGCATGGGTGCGAAAACACTGGAAGCTCTCAAGGAAGTTGGCGCTGTGTATTTAAACGCCATAGGTGGTGCTGCTCAGTTCTATTCAGATACCATTACAGATGTTACGGGAGTTGATCTGCTTGAAGATCTGGGAGTGCCAGAGGCGATGTGGCATTTACAGGTAAAAGAATTTCTGGCAATCGTTACCATGGACAGTCATGGAGACAGTCTGCATAAAGCTGTAGAGGAAGCAAGTTCCTTAAAACTGGAAGCACTAGTGTAGGTTATAGCTGTAACCAGCGGTAAAGGGTGTGGAAAGAAATCTCCACACCCTTATTATCTGGAACACTGCTATTTTTGCAATGCGCCTACCGTCACTGCTCCCTTAGGGAGTTTATCTCCGGCCAGATCTCTACCGCCATTGTTGTTAATCGGCAACCCTTTACCAATTAGTCCTGAATGTTTCTGAAGCAGAAACCCTAGCCAAAATTTCGATCCCTCTGCTGCATAGGTTGGTCCCAGGAAATCGGGATCTATGTGTAACGCACTGCTGTCTGCAGGTTGTCCCGTCTGAGGTCCATAATAGTCATTGTTCACAAACGAAGTACCTGTTGCCTGTCCTAATTCATAAGAAACGGGAATGGTGGCATAGAAGATGTTATTCTTGAATATGCTGTTGGCACTAAACCCATGCCATGAACTCATCACCAGTACTCCATTGCTGTAAGTTCCGGCGGGTTTTGAACCAATCACCACCGTGTTGTTATAGATGAAAGTGTTATTGGTTGGCCCGGCAAAATGGAATGTGGGAGAATCATGCTCCTGGCCAGATTGTCTGTATCCATCATCAACACTCAGGTTATATCTCACTACGGTACCCACATTCCCAACACTATATTCAGGACCGGAGCTGCCATCATCACACACCAGCAGGAACCCTCCTTCATTGTTATGGCTGTAGTTGTACTGAATGAGAGTATTAGAGCAGTTCCAATCGGAGTCAAATCCCTGAGCATCCCCTCCACCATGTTGACCGCTCACCTCATTGAATTCCACAGTGGTGTTATCGCAGCTCCATGGCCATATCCCAGCTGCATATTCTCCCATTGGCAGGTTCCATCCATCATCTCGAAGGGTATTGTGCTCTATAATGCAGCCATCACAGGCAATTGGTACAATGCCATCGCCTCCATTGTGTTCCAACAGATTGTTTTTTATAATTACATGCAGGCTGGGGAACCAGTTATTGCGTTGCCAGTTTCCACTGCCCACAATTCCATTTCTATCACATCGCACCAGATGACAATTCTCTATTGTAAGCCCATCAAAACGTGATTTTATTTTGGAACCACCACAGTTAAATGCAATGCCAGCTCCACCTCCTGCACTCTTGATTTCAGAGCCATTTACGTCATGTACATAGAGGTGATCTATCAGAAAACCTTTGCCTGTCCCAAAATTCGATAGATCTATTTCCAATCCGGTTCGATGTGGCTTTGGAGTGAGGCCGGTATTCGTTATATCCAGGTTCTTTACTGTAATATAATCCACATTGGATATCTCAACAGTACTCTGAAATTGCCCATGTCCATTAAACTGGGGCATGTCACCTGTGCCATAACTGGAGAACATTATCGGATGCCCCTCCGCGCCAGAAGTTGGCGGTTTAAGCTGTCCATTCCATGTATCGCCATCGTGGAATAGTACTTTGTCACCAGGCAAAAAGTGGTAATTGTTCACCTTCGTGAGGGACTGCCATGGTTGCCCCGGAGTAATTCCAGAAGAGCTGTCGTTTCCGGTTCTAGCGTTAACATAGTAAGTTGCTGCATTAGCGTGTAGAGCAGCGAACAGACAGAGAAATGGGAAGAGATTATGGATTTTCATGGATAAGATCCTGCAGGCTTTGAGAGAATTCTCTACTATATGAGAAATGGAAGAAGTTGACATGCATCATGAACCAATATACCTAATCTAAATTACAAATATATCAACTGACTGTTAAATACGCAGGATATCGAATAGGTACTTTAATGGCTCAGTTAACCTCCCGGAGATATCACTGCATGCATACTGCAATGTAAGCAATGCACAGATGAACATATTCCCAGCTTGAAACTGCAAATCAGTCAGAGAATCATCCTTTTGTGCTGTCATATCTCCAGGATTTCATTATTGTACAACTCATGCTGCACTCGCATCAGAGTTATATCTGTTTGACAAGCAAACCATATCTGCATTAAGAGTGCAGGCAGGCACTCTTTGCGACTGCTCAGGTTAGCCGCCGGCAGGTGGGGAAGAAGGTACTTTCCCTTTCGGTGGACCGGAAGGTGGTGGACCGCCTGCCGAGCCTCCCTGAAGGCTGCGGGCACGAGACTGCAAAAGCATCTGTGCAGTCTGAACACTTCCTCCTCCAGGACCGTTGATCAGGAACTGCTGGTCAGATGGTGATACCTTGCTCCAATCACCGCCAGACTGTTTGGCAATTGTATCCATTCTGTTTAAGACTTTGGTTTGTGCAGCATTGAATCCATTGCTAGGCTGTTGGTTACACCCTAGCTGCATAGCCAGCAGCAGAAATAGTGAGGGACAGGCGAATATGAATGTTTTGTTTCTCATAAAAGTTCCTTGCATCGGGGCTGCACGATATCTACCGACAGCCCCTTAAGATGATTTACTGAACGGGTGCGTTCACAATCCAGTTTTTAGCAATTGGTGCACCTGTGTTATCGAGCATATTTCCAGGATGTACCATTTTTACATGGCCATCTGCATACAAAACATTCGAGCCGCCGCTATGTTTTCTCCATGCTGTGTAGAGTGCATCACCAGGATTGTTGTAGATAAATGCATCTATCATCCACTCCTCTGTGATTCCAGGACGGAAATGGGACCAGTCATAACACCAGTCAATTTCGTCATTCAGCCAGCGTGCACAGCCCCAATATACACCATACCACTGAGTCTGTCCTTCCAGGAGCAGGAACATATCGGAAGGTTGAGCGATGGATGCTTGTGTCACTAGCGCCATAGCACCTCCATTATATCCTCCAAACGAAAAGACGCCTTGAGGGTTGGGTACACCAAACATAGGATACTTTGGTGCAATGGCATTGGGAATGTAGGACATAGGATCTGGCGGACGGTTGGCTGGTAATCCAAATTGAGCTGCCGTCTGGGGAACAAATGTGTCATCCGGGCACTGATATACGGCTGTCGACTTCAAATAGGGCTGGATACATTCCTGGCTGGACCAGAGATACCAGCCAGTATTCGCCATAAAACTGGCTTCTGGATATGCTTCGTCGTAATCCTGTGTGTACATCATTAAGGCAGTGCCAATTTGATTGAGATTGGATACACAGGTGATTGCTCTGGCTTTTTCTCTTGCCTGGGCAAAAACAGGAAAGAGAATAGCTGCAAGTATTGCAATAATTGCAATTACTACAAGCAGTTCGATAAGTGTAAAGCCACTTTTTTTGGATTGATATGATGAATTTGGAAACATTAGAGTTCCTTTCCGTTTATTAATGCCTATGGTATTGCTGAATGGAGTTAGGTAGTATCACCTTCTGCAATGAATACTGGAAGCTTAGTTTCCATTGGAATCTCTTCTCCCTGTATGCGTAACATGAGAAGGTCCACTGCTTTGCTGGCAATCTCTATCCATGGTGCATTCACTGTAGTAACTTGGGTTGATGTAGGCAGTGTGGGCGGAAGCCCATCGAAACCAGTGATTGCCAGATCTCCAGGTATTTGCATACCCCTCTTCATACATGCTTTCAGAATAAAGTAGGCTGTCTGGTCATTCCAGCACACTACTGCATCAGGGCGATTAGAGCTTTTCTCGCACAGTCTGTCGATCTCTTCATCCGTAGGCTGTTCATG
>JAJZFJ010000164.1 GCA_021805395.1 bacterium | reverse complement strand
AAGCAGTCCGCTCTCCCACCCTCCCTTAATGAGCGCTAGCGAATGGCAAGGGGAGGGTCGCATCGACAGATGCGGGGAGAGGTTTAAAAGCTGGCAATACCGCGAACAATTCAACTATCCAATACACGCTATCAACCCGCACTCTCACCCTCCCTTAGCAAGCGTAGCGCGCGGCAAGGGGAGGGTCGCGACTCAGGGCAGCATTTCACACAGCCCACCAGCAGTAATGAACCAGGAACCTGACTATCGCGTCTAGCCCACGCAGGTGGGCTTTTGCACTTCAGTTCGGTACTTCAATGCCGTGCGGCAGGGCAATGCTGCCAGCCCTTCACAACTTCCAGCACCCACTTAACTTTTGACACATACCTCCCAAACGAAACAGCTGCCTAACAAGCTCTGTTTTATGTCTGAGATACCTTCAACAGGGAATCCAGGCAACGATTACATCTTCCATCAAACCGTGCGAATCAAACCATAATTAAGGAGAAATTGACGCTTAAAATCCATTGACAACTGGCATTTTACGTCCTATAATATAGCTGTGAGGTCGTTAACACGGCCGGATCATCTTCGCTAGTTAAGCGAACAAAAAAATGAGAGAGGGGGATATGAAAATGATTAATAGAAATCGGTATTTCCGCCAGATGTCCCTCGAAGGAGTTGTAGGATGACGCCGCCTGACCACACCGCCGGGGCACATTGCCGCCTGTAGACAGTCCACAATAGGTAAATCATTCTTATTAGAATAGATGACATATTACAAGCGCGCACAGACGCGCTATGTGAGAAAGATACAGGCCACAACGCGTTAAAGCCCCGACTGTAGCACCGGTTACAGCAAATCGCACGCCCTCGCACTTTTAAAGTGCGGGGGCATTTCGATTCTAGCCCCTTTCAAAGACACTTACTCTTAGCTCATGAGAGCCATCTGGTTTCGCATATTCATAATATGCGAAAATCTCATGCCCCACCGATAACAGGTCAAGATACCGCAGACTGTTAGTACCATGGGGAGAACGAAGAACCGACCGGTCAGTACTTAATAGTCTCCATGTTAGCAGATCTGTGGAGTAAGCTATCCCTGTCATCTCCTCATGGTTATGCTCTGCAGAACTGCCGCCATCGTAAAAGACAATATATCCACCTGTTTCCAAAGGAAGTAGGGTCGAAACTCTGCAGCAGTGGTTATCCCACGGCATCTCTGTGGTAGCAGGTACCGGATGGCCAACAAACTGAAGCATTCCCAGCCACACCGGTCGCTGCCCATGCACCATCATAACTGCACCACTGCGTGCATGTACATCCTTACTGTTGAACACATTGCCGCATTGATGGCCATCAGCGATCTGATCTGCATCACAGCTGTCACTGGGCACTGCACAGGTCACAAACATGTAGTCTGCACATCCTAATCTAAATAGAACAGGGTCTTTCACTCCCTCGGTGAGAATATCATCCGGTTCGAGAAACGGAACCATGTTGTCAGGATCGAACGAGTCGGGTTCATTCGCTTCAATCAACCCAATTCGCCACTTTCCATCTTGAGCTCCCACATAACTCACATAGAGCTGCCAGACTCCTGTTTGGGTCTTTGAGATTGCGCACCGTTCCACAGACTGAGCATTAAGCGAATACCGGGAAAGTGCCCATATATCCACAAAGGAGACTCCGTTATCGCTGGAGGCAATACGTAACTCTATTCCACGTCCTCTATCAGTGGGAAACCTGAGTCGGTATACGAGATGAAACATATTCGATTCTTTGTCGAAGTATGCATTTGGTGCACCAGCCCACCAACCAGCTCCTTCGCCGGGTGCGTCCCTGACCAGTATTCCCTCTTCTGGATCAAATAGGCGTATCTCACCAAACTCTTTGCCTTGAAACAGGCTCATTGTGCTCTCCTGTGGATGTTAAGCTGCTGTGGGAATGCTACCTTACAAGCTTGTCAAAATGCAATAATTACTGCTTGTTACTGCTGTTACCTTTAAATCGAGTAAGAGTTGGCAGTTTCCTCTTGCCAGTTGCCCTTTCAATTAACTGAATCCGTTACCATTCAGGCTTGTATTCTGAAGACGGAATAATCCTCCATGTGTTATCTGAATTAAACTCCAGTACCTGATCGTGGTATGCACATAGCAAAGGACGGTGTCCAACGCTCAGAAGTGTAATGCCTTTCGCCAGCGCAGCTTGATATAGCTGCTGTTCGGTTTGAAGATCTACTGCAGAGGTCGCTTCATCCAGAAAGGCAACTTTAGGAGCTGCAGCCAGAAGCCTGGCAAAAGCAATCCGCTGCTGTTCACCTGGAGACAACACCATAGAGAAATCTTCTCTGGCATCAAGTCCGCCTTCTCGCTTAAGGATATGCCCCAGCTTAACACTCTCAAGGATTGTAGCGATCGCCGAGTCTGAGTGGGATTCAACGCTGCCAGGATACACAACCTGGTCACGCAGTGTACCTTCGATCATGTATGCCTTCTGAGGAAGGAACATTGAATCTTGAGTTTGAGACTGAATTATCATCCCTTTGCCAGAATCCCAAATGCCTGCGAGTGCTCTCAGCAATGAACTCTTGCCACACCCACTTGGCCCCACAACAAGCAGCCTTTTTCCTTTCTCCAGAGTGAACTTAAGATTTTCAAATAGAGTCCGTTTGTAATCCGGGGTAAATAGTGTGAGTTTCTCTACGCTTACTGGATCACCAATTTCGAAATCGATATGCGGAGTATCTGGACTAGCCTGTACATCATTTACAGCATCCCACAGCTGGGAGAGACGCTGCGCTGCAGCAGTAAGTGCCGTGATATTGCCCAGCCAGGCTACCATTAAATTGATTGCACCGCAGAAACTCAGAATAGAGTTCATGCCAGTTAAAAGGTTTCCCACTCCCTCTTTGCCAGATAGAATGACAGGTGCCAGAAGCAGTACAGCGAATACATATGGCACATACTTTACAGCCATGTTAAATGGAGCGAGAAAAAGATCCTGCCAGCGGATAATGCGCATCTGGTTGTCTAATGCAGCCTGCAGATACCGATTGGACTCTGTCTCTTCTGCTCCCTCACCCTTATAGAATGCTATTCCTTCCGCATTATCCCGAACCCGAATGAGGTTGTATCGAAGATTTCCTTCTTTGCGCGACTGAAGAAAATTGAGATTACTCAGAAATCTCCCAAACAGGCCGAATACAAGGATATTGATAACGACTGCATAGATAACTGTATCCGTAAAAAGTACAGGCCGAAGATCCCAAAGTATTCTGCCGTATACACAGCTGTAGGAGATACTTCTTAAGAATACAATTGGCACATTGACAGCCTCCTGGGTAAGGAAATTGATATTTTCCTGGATACGCTGATCAGGATTATCCATCCCGGGCAAATGTTCCAGTTTCAGATATTTGCGGTTCTCCATGTAAGGTTTCATGAACCGAAATGTAAGCCACTTCCTCCAGCGAATCATAAGAAGCTGTCCGAAATAGCTGCCAGTGGTTTGAAGAGCCAGCCAGAGCATTAGCACCATTGCCCAGTGAGACAGCAGATTTGCAGCATGTAATGACCGTGCGTGGGTGCTTTGATGTGCCGCAATGGAAGCGTTGATGATCTTCCCGGGTGCCTGTGACATTATCCCGTTCAGTACGGGAGCGTATGTAAAGGTTCCCAGTGTTATCGCCATTAGTATCCATGCTGACACCCATTCTTTCGATTTCCAGTAAGGCAAAACCATGCGAGTTAAATCGCTAAAGAGTGAGCGTTGTCCGGAACTCATATCTGCTCCTCTAATTTCAGACTGTTTCCAATTGACCATTCTCCAGATTGCATCTGCAGGATGTATTCATGAAATTCTGCTACGGTAGGTCTGTGAGCGACGCTTATCAGTGTCATCCCTGCCTGTTTAAGCAGCGAGTAGAGCATTCTTTCATTGGGAACATCCAAAGCCGAGGTAGCCTCATCCAGTATCACGTACTGAGGCTTTGTTACCAGTACCCGGGCAAAAGCAATGCGCTGCTGCTGGCCGGGAGACAGAACGGTACCCCAATCGTGGACTGAATCCAGTCCTCCCCAATGTTCAATCAAATCTGGAAGTCCAACGCTCAGAAGTGCTCTGCTAATCACCTCGTCGGGAAGTTGCTTATGGAGATCAGGATAGATAAGTTGGGTTCGTAGATCTCCGGGGGGCATATAGGGCTTTTGTGGAATAAAGTGGAGTTTAGAGCTATCCGGCCGTTCCACTTCTCCTGTAGCGGATGACCATATTCCTGCTATTACTCTCAGCAGTGAGCTTTTGCCACATCCTGTTTCTCCCATTATAAGGATGCTCTCTCCCTGTTTCACTCTAAAAGTGAGATCCTGCACCAGAGTGGTTGCATGATTAGGAGTCTGGATATTGAGATGTTTTACTGCGATCGCCTCACCATTCACAACGTCTGGCCCAGGATGCGCAGCACTATCCAGCTCCGCTTTGTCCATAGCATCTCGCAACTGTTCCAGGCGGAGTGTGGAGGCTGAAAGAGTTGAAAAGCTCATTATCAGATTTGGAAAAGTGGTAAGTGTACCCCCAAGCTGACTTGAAAAACTCAAGGCATTTGTGAAGGTACCCGGGGAGATATGGCCAGCAAGCAGGGCAGGAAGTAGAAACAGGACACACAGCATGAATGGATAGTTTCCAAACAGATCGTTGAAAAGGAACAGCCCAAAACCGTTAACAAATACAATCTTTTTCTGGTTGGCATACACGTTTTGGAACTTCGTATTTATGCTAGCTGTTTCCTGAGCTTCCCCCCTGTAAAATGCAATTGCCTCTGCATTCTCACGTATTCGTGCTAAACCAGAGCGAAAGATAGCCTCATACCGAAGCTGCATATAATTCAGACGACTGAGTGGTTTGCCAAAGCCTTTCAGTGCTATCACCAACTGAACAATGCTTGCTATCCAGAGTATGAAAACAAGAGTGTGGGATATCTTCCAGATATTCATGCTGCTTACTATCATCACAGAAGGAGTTAAAGCGCATGCAATGTAGATGCCCATTACTCCGGAGGTGTAGGAGCTTATATCCTGCGTAATTCTCTGGTCTGGGTTATCCAGATCTTGGAGAGAGTTTAGTTTATAGTAGTTGTTTTTTCGAAAATACTGATCAGACATGCTTCTGGTAATCCACCGGCGCCATAGGAGAATGAAGACATCGTTGGAGTAGCTGCTTATTGCAACGACTAACGCGTACAAGATCATCCAGCAGGCATAGCGCACAATTTCCGAATGGAAGGCCATTACTTTTTTCTCACGGAGCGCATCCATCATAGCACCCTGCAGATTGGTGGGATATTGGAAAATAACTCCCTGTATGAATATAAGGAAAGTTAAAACAGCAAGCAGCAGCCAAACCTTACCCTTACCCGGAGCGATAAAATAGGGAATCAACATTCTTAAAGCACGCTGCAAGCGTGAAGGAATGGATATCGGGGCAGCGGTATCAGTCTGCATGGAGGCTCTCTTTCGTGGGCATGGCGGCTGCTCTGCTCAACGATGAGATGAATAGCCAATTATAGTGCAACTTGTTTCACCTGTCAACATGCTTTACCCCGGTTCTCACTATTCAGCACTTTCTTCAGTGGGGTACACTAAATTACAAGTTAT
>JAJZFJ010000180.1 GCA_021805395.1 bacterium | reverse complement strand
AATCAGCACCCACAGGGAAATGATCTCCAGGGGATCAACTATAAATACGCGCTGGACAGCTACAGGCAGCGGCGCAAAATTGAACAGATCTACCGCAATCATGTATTAGGCTATCTGTACTACATTGAAACCGAGCAGGGACAGCCACAGCTTGGTTTACCAGATGATGAGTATAGAGATACTGGAGGGTTTCCTCCTTTGCTCTATGTGCGCGAAGCCCGGCGAATCCTGGGGCAGCAGATCCCTGAAGAGTGGGATATCACCAATGCGCGTGAGGTTGTGAGACCAAACTCTATTGGCATAGGCGATTACCCGATGGACAGTCATGCTGTGCAGCCAAAAGTCCACTGGAACCGGCCTGATCTGGGAGAGGGCGAGTACTGGCTGTATCTCTACACACCATGGCATCAACTCCCTCTTGGGATCCTGATCCCTCAAAAGCTGGACAATGTGTGGGTAACGATGTCAGTCTCAGCAACACATGTTGCTTATGGAACATACCGGCTGGAGACACAGCGCATGGAGTTTGGAGAAGCAGCAGGAATCGGTGCTGCTCTGGAAGTGAAATATCACCTTACCGCTCCCACCGTACCATTCCGGCAGATCCAGGACGACCTGATAAAGTCTGTGTTCTCACCTTCAGGAGATCCTCGAGCCATGATATATTATTACGCCGATGAGCTCCCTGGAGACCCGTTATACAGGGAGATAGAAACGATGTCATGCAGGGGGTTTGATGTTTCCTACCGTGACTTTGCACAGAATGCACCTACAACCCAAGCTGAGATCTTTCGATGGCTCAGCCTGATGGCGAACAGAGCAGGAACGCAGGCTGATACCAGTGTGATCAGGAGTATTGCTAGCTGGAAATACTCGACTGTACCGGTTACAAGGATTCAGGTTGCTACACTTTTATGCCGCCTGTTGAGATGGAAGTGGAATGGAAGTAGCAGTATCACCTACACAGATCTCCAGCCTGGGAGCGTTGAGAATGACTATGCACAGACCCTCAACAGTTATGATATCAACACCACACTATGGGATGGAATACTCGCGCTAAATGATGATAAGGAAGGGCTGTTCAAACCTGATGCTCCCATTAGCCATTCAGCGATGATAGAAACCCTGTACATCGCACAGCTCAGTCTGGCTCCACTGTTTTACGACAACCAAGCCGATCTGGAGACAGTAGCAGCACAGAGAAACTGATGCCATTCCACCCTGCAATCATTCAACCTGCCCTGAGATGAGGCCACGTTTGAGTGCTCCATGATGGTTCAATACAAGAAGCTGGCTTTTATGCCACAGTTTGAGAGTTCGTCTTAGGTTAGATTGTAATAGTTCGGTAAGGGGTGGTAGATGTTTTCTATTAAAATTATTGATGATGAGAATAAATCTGAACTCTATTAAAGACATTTTCATTCCAGCAAGGGATTTAGGAAGTTGGAAATCTGGAATATGATGCCTTTGATGTAAAAGAGATAAGAATAGAAGTAAAGAATTTGTTAATTTCAATTCGATTTCACTACAATATTGTTTGAGGTCTATAGGAGCACTAGATTTAGCCTCGACTATGAAGATTATTGGAGTACCTTGTTCATTACGATAGAGAACAAATTCAGCAATTTTAATTCCGTTCTGAATTTTCTTGTATATTTCACATTTTTCTATTTGAAATCAATCTTCAGGATCATACGGCCCGAAGATCATATTTGATTCGACGAAAGTTTGCTCATCCATGGATTGCTAACTCAACTTCTTGCTCGTAAAGTTGGATAGATTCATCAATAATTGGATTATCTGGCATACCATCACGCAAATCGTACTCGGTCCATTTTTGAATGTCATCCACATTCTGTTCAAGCATTAGCGGAATATTTATATTATGCTCTATCGCTAATAGAAACAGTTTTTTGATGACAAAATAGCTGTGACTGGCGAGAAAGAACTGGATACCACATTTTGCAAGAATTACTATAATATCCAGGAGCTTGCTGATTGCCTCTGGATGTAAGTTGGATTCGGGTTCGTCAATGAAGATGACCGAGTTGTCATCCAGGAAGCTGTTACCCAGCAATCTATCAAGGATTGCTATTTTCTTTATTCCCTCAGCAGTTATTCCTATAGGGAATTTATGATTTCCTCGTGTAAATACCCATCGTTGTGTGCTTTCATTAAATTCTACTTTTCCATCTATCAAAGCTTCCAGCTTACTTTTTGCCTCTGTAAATTCTTTGAAAGTATGCCCTTTCAGTGGCAACAATCTAACTGCGCGAGCAAGATCATAGTAGGTGTCATCAAATCCAAAAGTATGGTCCTGTTCTCTGGATTTCAGAATAATATGGTGAATTGAAAGCACTTCTTTAGAGGGCAGGAATATCGAATTACTTGCTCTGGGTGGAATATCGTTGTGAATCATATTAAATTTTCGGGTAGTACCTTTACTGAACTGATATTCAAAACTTCCGTGTTCCTCTCCTATTTCAAAGGTAAGTGGCGAATCTGTACCCTTAGAAACAATGTCCCCTATTTTATCAACCTGATAAGTCCAGTAAAGTTTCTCTATCAAAATATCCGACAGGGAACGTTTATCGTCTCCCCGTTTGAATTCTTCAATAGTTCTAATTCCAGAGTAGAGAGACTGCAGCAGAAACGTTTTCCCAGAGCCATTCTTGCCTATGATTAAATTGATTTTACCAAGTGCTTCACAAGATATACACTGTAGTGGACCATAATTCTCAAGTTGAAAACCTTTAATCATTAAATAGCTTTCTTAAGATGTGAAAATGTAGTAATCATGTGTAAAACGAGTATGTGATTTCACTTACACATCAAACTGTACCTAAATAATTCTCAAGCCTCTTCCTGTGAGCCTTCATCACTTTCAGATGAAGTTGTGCCCCCAAACATACTCTCCATCTCATCACGGGAGATGAGTATCTCTCGAGGTTTTGCACCGTTCAGCGGTCCAACAATTCCTCGCTCTTCCATCATCTCCACGATGCGTGCTGCGCGGGTATATCCAATTCTGAACCGACGCTGCAGCATCGAAGTGGATGCCTGCCCGTTCTGAACCACCAGGCGGACAGCTCGCTCCATTAGAGCGTCGTCCACATCGTCATCCGACCCGCTCATCGTTCGGGAATCCGATGCTGGTTCCTGGAGAGCAATCGTATAAGATGGACGCTCCTGCTCCTTGAGGTATGTAACGAGCGCATTCGTCTCATCTTCGCTCAGATAGCAGCCTTGAATACGAACAGGTTTAGAAGCATCGATGGGTTTAAACAGCATGTCTCCCTTACCCACAAGGCGTTCTGCACCTGGCATATCAAGAATGGTGCGCGAATCTATCTGGGAAGCAACTGCAAACGCAATTCGCGAGGAGATGTTTGCCTTGATTGTGCCAGTGATGATATCTACTGAGGGTCGCTGAGTAGCAATCACCAGATGGATACCTGTTGCACGTGCCAGCTGTGCAATACGGGTAATGGATGCCTCAATTTCTGGACCCTGCTGCATCATCAAGTCGGCTAGTTCATCCACAATCAAAACGATGTAGGGCAGTTTGTCGACTTCAGGCATCTTCTGGTTGAAGCCGTCTATGTTGCGGGTACCCATGCTGGCGAAAAGATCATACCGTCTGTCCATCTCGCGTATTGCAGCCCGGAATACACCTGCTGCCAGCTTAACATCTTTCACTACAGGGTGCATTAGGTGCGGAATTCCATCCCAAAGGCTGAGCTCAACACGTTTAGGATCGATCATCATGAGCTTCACCTGACGTGGTGTTGCCCGATAGATAAGGCTTGCTATAAGAACGTTTAGACATACCGACTTGCCAGAGTTTGTGGATCCTCCAATAAGAAGATGTGGCATCTTTGTGATATCTGCATAGCTAAACTCACCAGAAACATCTTTGCCAAGTGCAACTGTTAGGAGAGAACTGCTCTTGCGATACTCCTCATTTTCAAGGCACTCCCGCAAACTTACAAGAACAGGAGTAGCATTCGGTACCTCCAGTCCAATTGCCGATTTGCCAGGGATAGGGGCTTCGACCCTCACATCGATAGCGGCAAGACTCATGGCAAGGTTATCAGCAAGGCTCACAATTTTACTGACTTTTATGCCTGGGCTAAGCTGTACCTCATATCTGGTCACACTAGGTCCGCTTGCAACCTCCACCACATTCGCACCGATATTGAACTGTTCAAGAGTGAGTTCAATTTTACGAATGTTCTCTGACAGCTCCGTACTTGTTCTCGAAGCTTTTGCTACAGGCGATTCACGCAGTATCGATAGCGGTGGTAACTGGTAAGCACACTCATCTACGCGTTGCTCGGTGAGATTTTCTGTGCTCTCATCACCGCTGTTTGTCGCCTTTTCACTTTCTACGCTCACGCTTTCATTCGCTAATGGAGTTGTGACAGGTGCTGGAGTAGCATCAACTGGCTGCCTTTTAGAACGTCCAGACGACCATGGCTGAGTGATTCCAAAAAGGTTGCCGAGTTTCCTGTCCTCCAAATCAGTATCCTGTTTGGCAGGTTCAGTCTCAGTTGCCAATGAATCCAGTATGACCGCAGCTTTTCGACCCGGTCGAAGCTTCCTGTCTGTTACGACTGCCTCCTGTGGTACTGCAAGCTCAGCCCTGCGTGACAGCTCAACCTCTTTCAATCTGTTTCGCACACTACGCCCACGCTGATGCATGATATTAACCATCTCTACTATGGGTCTGTCTGCGATGAGAACAATACCGACTAAAGACACAAATCCTAGAAGCAGGTAGGCTAATGTTCGGTGAAGCAGAAGGTAGAGTGGGTAACCGAGCAGTCCGCCGAACCAACCTCCTGCACCCACCATGAGAGCTGGATCAAGACGTGCACCCGGTATTACCTGAATGTGCCGTTCAGCGATAAATGCGGTAAACAGGAGGAAGAAACCGATTACGGAGTATGAAAAGGGGATCCTTCGCATACCATTCAGCAAAAGTACTCCAGAAGCAAAAATGAGTATGGCAACAACATAGCATCCTTCACCCACAAATAATCGCAGACCGCTATCGAGCAGTTTGGGGATGGGTGCATTCATTGGGCGCAAAAGACTGATAAGACATGCGATGCCACCAAAAACCAGACACAGCCCCAACACATCGCGGAGTCGATGACTTGTTTCCTGTAATTCTGGTTGTTTTTTCGTAGTAGCGCGCGCCATACACAGTTACTCCAATGATAGAAGGAAGTATAGCGGAATTTGGGTACTTTTGTCTACCTAAGCCAAAATGACCTAGATACTCGACATCTTCTTTACTACAGTTACTCTGTAGTGTTAATGGGAGAGAAGGCGAATTACTCTCCCATACTATGTTTCAGAGAAGACAGCGTTTGTTTTAAGGCGTTCATGGTAGTTCCGTAGCCTGCAAAATCTCCAGCTTTCAGCTGCTGTTGCGCTGTATTATACTCACTGTCTGCCTTAAGTATCTGAGATTTCACAGATGCATTAAACACCACTTTGCCAGTACTTTTCGGATTAACAGAAGAGGTGCCAGCAATGGGTGCTGTATTAGATGATGGTCCGGTGTAACCAGGGAACAGTTCATTAAGAGCTTCATCCAGGTTGTCTGCCATCACTTCCTGGTTGCCATATGCAACAATGACTTTGGCCAGCTTAGGCAGCTGCCCACTAGTGG
>JAJZFJ010000157.1 GCA_021805395.1 bacterium | reverse complement strand
GTTATCGCAGACGATCATCCAATTGTAAGGGATGGACTTGTGGGAATTGTTCAGGAACAACCTGACATGAAAGTGGTTGGGCAGGCCAGCAACGGAACAGAAGCGCTTTTGCTGTATCGCGAACATCATCCCGATGTCATACTACTCGATCTGCGAATGCCAGGGATGACAGGCGTTGAGTCCATTATTGCCATACGTCAGGAGTTCCCTGAAGCACGGGCAATTATTCTGTCTACATACGACGCCGACGAGGATATCTATAGAGGTTTCCAGGCAGGTGCGAAAGCTTACCTATTAAAAGATGTGGGACGCGATGTGATGCTGGAAACAATCCGTGCTGTTCATGTAGGAAAAACACCTGTCTCTTCTGAGGTTGGTGCAAAGCTGGCTGGAAGAATTAGTTATGAACAGTTAAGTGAGCGGGAGATGCAGGTTCTGCAATTAATGGCAAAAGGGATGAGTAATCTGGAGATTGCTGGCACACTGTTCATCGCAGAAAGCACAGTTAAGTTCCATGTTAACCACATACTTAGCAAACTTAATGTGGGTGACAGAACTCAGGCTGTTATTGTGGCACTTAAACGCGGACTGGCATCTCTGGACGAATAGCTGAAAGCTAGGAAGAGAGTTTTTGTACCAGGTTACAGAATCTCATGCAAAGAAACAGCTTTAATAATTGTGGGATTACATATATGTTGGAACTCTGGAAGTTTCTGCATATTTTTCAGGCACTTTGATCTAAACAGCTGATGAACATATACCACTCCTGCCTGATTTACTGAATCCGGTATCAGCTTGTGTCGGATTTCATCTGCGGTACACGCTACAATCCTATTCAGCAAATAACAGTAGAAGCTGCTATCAATGTCCCAATGAAAATTAATGAATACCTGGTAGTAGAAAGTAGTTTTACATCTTGTTCACTTTCTATTCAGAGAAATATCATCACACTTGCCGTTGCCAGTAATTCAGGCCTGCATATCAGGCACATCATAAATACAGTAGCAACTTCGAGATTGAAGGGTAGAAGACATTAATTCCATATAATATTCTGTAATCAATCTCCTACTACTCTTAATTTCCGGGGTGGTACATCATTAGCCAGTTGTATTGCGTTGTCTGGATAGGCATATTCAGAAAACCTCTTTCGATCATTATGACTGTTCCCTGAATTATCCCTCCGTTTCTTATTCCATCCATCGCAATTGAGTAGGCATGTTTTCCCCAATTAATTCTACAAACTACTTTAAACTCATTGTTGATACTTATAGAAGCTTTCTTAAAGGTACCCTTGCACCACGATCCATCCGGCATCTTGAGATCTATGCTGCCAGATGCATATGCCCCATGTTCATGAATATGCAGCTTAAATGGGATAGTACTCAGACTCCCTCTCCAGTGTCCGGTGAAGGTTCCTGGATCTGCGGGTGCCGTAGAAGTAGATGGATAGTATGGATTCACAGCGGGGTGAGCAGGGTAGTTGGGATACCTGTTACCAGGATTATATGTTTGAGGAGGATAGTATCCCGGCATAAATGGTTGTGGCATTGCCTGGTTACCTCCGTTAAAAGATACTCTCCTGATGCCGCATTCGTTAAGGAAGTTGGCACTAACGTGAGGAAGATTTGGAGGCTGGATATGGTCTTCAACCTGCTCTTTGGATATATCAATCAAATAGTATCTGCCATCTTTAAAATGCTGCTCCAGTTCTCGTTCTCCAGCCATAGCAGCCCATTGAAATGATCTGCGATCATTGCCACCCCCAAGTCCAGTCGTCTCTACTGCATACAGGTATCTCTGATTTGACTTGGGCGAAGCTGGCAGTTCAATGACAGAAAAACAGTGACCGGGTACGAGCATTAAATACGCGTGCAATCCTACGGATTCAGCCAGTGATGAATACAGAATAGCAAGGTCGATACAGGTTCCAGATTTAGCACGAATTGTATCCCTTGGATATTTCACATCCTGTTCGTCCCCTTCTGAAGAGGGAGTCTGGTAGACAAAATGGTTAGCTAACTCCAAATTATAGGCAGCTTTCAACCAGGTCTCAGCGTCTGCAGGAGTATCGTCTGCTGCAACGCCGCCTGCAAGTTCACTCACATACCCTGCCATCATTTTCACCGGATCGTCTGTAGTGGTTATATAAGCTGCAAGAAGATGTGCGTTGTTGTTATTCTCTTTCCAGTCACTAACCTTGTTGTTACCTGTAAAATAGATTCCAGGATGATTCGAGTTTACAAACTGATTGATTCCCAGGATTGTTATGAGCTTCGTTCTGTTCTGAGTAAATGTGTTTCCATCAGCATTCTGATAGGTGCATTGTAACGAAAGATGAGCAGGTGAGGAAGATTTGAAACTGGCTACTCTGGAGGAGATGAGTGGGTAATATGGAACCACCACTTCCCCACCCGGCATAATGACAGTGAATGGATCCTGTATAGTGTGATCAGCATCGTTTCCTAGCGAATAGTTCACACTCACATTGTATACTGGCACCTGGCCAGTATTCTGTATGACTGTTCTTGCCAGCCAAAAACTGCCATCATCCACATTTGGATTAGCATACAGCTTGTACACACAGGACATAACCCTACGGTGATAGTCAATCTGAAGTGTTAATTCTGGCTGCCCCTCCTGCCTTGAGACAGGCATCCTGTATGTAATTCTATCTCTCGAAGCATCCACCTGACCACCATTTGCCAACGTTGGAAGGCTGTAAGTACTGTTAACATCAATAAGCGTTTTAGTGCCTAATTTGTAACTGGCTGATGTGATTACCTCTCTCGAATTGAAGGTTTTTTCATTCTCACCGGAAGTTAAGGGAAATTTCCATAGATTATCTTTACAAACGGAGGCACCTAACAAAGAAGTGTGCAGCGTGAAATGATTGTCTGAGTCTACAGGAAGTAGTTCTAGCTGGTCCTGAGCAGGGAGAACTGATGCACCTCTCGATAGAAAAAGGATTGAGAAGAGATCTGATAGTCTTGTAGTATCTTTTTTGTAATTCAGATACTGCTTTTTAGAGTTGAAACCCAGCACAGCGGAAATATCTGCATTGCCGTTTTTCTGAATATGAGTGTATGTTTTAATATAGATTACATTTTTTTTAGATGAAGCTGATACGCCTGTTGCAGAAATATATGTTATAAGCATTAAAAGAGATGAAAATACAACAATATGTTTGATTGGTAAGACATTTTCAAAACTAAATCTGGACATACTTTACCTCTTGCAGATACATAGTATTCAATTCATGCATAAGTACCCGAACTTAGCATTTCGTCTTCAACTGTATTGTATCTGACGATCGTTAAAGTAGCGTTAATTCATGCTGATTAATCTGCAAGTGTTAACGAATTTATCCAGAATGATGAATCTCCCAAGGATATTGGAGCGTAATGACCAATACACTTAAAATACCAAAAGCCCTATCAAATGGATGATGAACAAATGTGAGGGCTCGAAATTACTTCACAACCAGTTTAATCTGTTTTGAAGCAGTCACAACAATTTCAGGGTGAGATTCATCATACTGTGCAAACTTGCCTGAAATCATCACCTTTTTACCTACCAAGCCGGCTAGATTTGAAAATTTGTTACGATCTGATAACGGGATGGCAGCGCTGATAGTTGTCTTCCAGGATTTAGCGAAGTTTAGATAGATCATGGACTGCCCTGGCTTGGGCATATAGATGTTATTGATAATCCCTACAAAGCTGCCCTTCTTACCAATCAGCTTTTCGGCTCCATTAATATCTGTGGAAGAAAGTGCGGATTTTGTTAGTGTGGACGGGATTTTTCCATATCCCTTAACTCCTGAGACAGATGCGGAACTGCCCTTGTGTACATTTGCACTGTGAGGTTTAGTGGGTTCAGCTGACAACATAACAGAATTAGCTGCCATAACAAGAAAAAACAGTTTGAAGCTGTAGTTTTTACCAGTGATCATGCAATATTGTCCTCCAGAATGACTATATAGTTGATTAAAGGGTACCAGATACTGCCGTAGAATTATTCATATGCTATAACCTGCTACCGCTAAAGATGACTAATACTGTTTACAGAATTCCAATCTCTTTCGGATCCCGACTTCTACCTGCATATTATCTTCTTCGCAGGTGTATGCAAGAATCCATCAGCAGATGTTATTCCAGGCAGTACCTATTGAACAGATATCTGCTAAGAGACATATAGTCTGGATGGATTCTCACGCATACGCATTAGTCCAGTTAATCACGCAGGGCGTATAAGTCAACTCTGCTCTGGTTCTTGCTGCCTGGTTTCCTGAGAGGCATTCGAGATTATATCTCTCACCGCTGCCCGACAGCTTTCAACTGTTGCGCGAATGTGTTTGATAGTTGCCTGGTCACCACGTTGAATTACCGGATGAATGCTGGTACGAATTGTGGTAACAAGATTTTCAACCTCTTCCCGCAGAAAACCAATCTCCACACGCACCCCCTCTGGTGCCTGATGAACTTTCCATCTTGCCCAGAAAGCTTCTATCTCCTCCTCATGACCTGAAAGATCCTTAAGCCCTTCTTCCGTCAGACTAAATACCTTTCTATCCCCGTCCTGATCTGATTGGACCATGCCAAGCTCTTCGAGATACTGCAAAGTGGGATAGACAGTGCCAGGACTTGGCGAATACTGGCCATCAGATTTCTCCTCCAAAGTTTTGATTATCTCGTAGCCATGCTTCGCTCCTGATTTCAGGGCGTCCATAATTATATAGCGAGCCTCACCTCGACGTGCTCGTCCTCCAAACTGTCCACCCCTGCCCTCACCCCCGCCTCTTCTGCCACCCCCCGGTCCAGGACGTCCATGCCTTCCTCCTCCATGTGCCATTGGCTCAAACTCTCTACCGCCATGACGCACCTGCGCGTTGTGTCCACCGCATCTTCCATGATGGAAATGCTCACCATGGCCATGTGAATGACGGTTATCATTATGATTCTGTCTCATTCTAGACTCCTATAATGTACTATCACGATATATCGCGATAGTACATTATACAAAATTATATTTTGCATGTCAAGCTTCTTCTATAGAATGATTTCGGATTATTTGTACATATTTGTCCTATTCAGATTGCGTATATCTGATATATCAAGATTTTATTTGTACCCAGACAATTAACGGCGGTACAATGAACACGTAAACAGTTCATCTCAGACGGAGGCATCCACCATGACTGATAGTTTCCACTCTCGTTCCACGCTCACAGTAGGCGATCGTTCTTATGCCTATTTTAGACTACCGTCTCTAGAAGTCGGAGGTTTTACCCTCTCCCGACTTCCATTCTCCCTTCGCATACTTCTTGAAAACCTTTTGAGAACAGAAGATGGTGAGACCGTTACTCCAGACCACATACGCACATTAATGGACTGGGATCCTGCAGCTGATCCAGATGCGGAGATCGCATTTACACCTGCAAGGGTTCTTCTTCAGGACTTCACAGGTGTACCGTGTGTTGTTGATCTGGCAGCTATGCGTGAAGCGATGTCGAAACTTGGTGGTGATCCGAACAAGATAAACCCGCTTCAGCCCGTGGAGCTTGTTATTGATCACTCAGTTCAGGTGGATGCTTTCGGTAATAACAGTGCCCTTGCACAAAATGTGAACATTGAATTTGAGCGTAACCATGAACGTTACTCATTTTTAAAATGGGGTCAGCAGGCGTTTGAAAACTTTAGTGTGGTCCCACCCAGTACGGGTATCGTTCACCAGGTGAACCTCGAATATCTGGCACGGGTTGTATTCACCCGAGAAATAGATGGAACCACATTTGCTTACCCCGACACCCTTGTTGGAACAGACAGCCACACTACAATGATCAACGGTTTGGGAGTACTTGGCTGGGGTGTTGGAGGAATAGAGGCTGAAGCTGCCATGCTGGGTCAACCCGTGTCCATGCTGATTCCTCAGGTTGTTGGCTTCCGTCTCAAGAACGCTCTGCCCGAGGGCGCAACTGCAACCGACCTGGTATTGACTGTTACCGAGATGCTGAGGAAAAAGGGTGTAGTTGGCAAATTTGTGGAGTTCTTTGGCTCTGGGCTAGCCTCACTGCCTCTTGCAGACCGTGCTACAATTGCCAACATGGCACCAGAATATGGTGCCACATGCGGAATCTTCCCTGTGGATGCAGAAACTCTCAGATACCTTCGAATCTCTGGCAGATCTGAGGAGCAGGTAGCACTGGTGGAGGCATACTGCAAAGAGCAGGGGCTGTTCCATTCTGACACAACACCTGAAGCTGTCTATTCAGACGTACTGGAGCTGGACCTCAACACGGTGGAACCCTCAATTGCTGGTCCAAAGCGACCACAGGACCGCGTGCAGCTTTCTCAGGCAAAAACAGCATTCGCCCAGTCTTTACCATCCCTGCTGGGACCCGCATCTGGTGGAGTTGCAACTGAAGTACGGGTGAAAACAGCTACGGAAGAATTCACTCTCTCACATGGTTCAGTAGTTATTGCTGCCATCACAAGCTGCACAAATACATCTAACCCGTATGTAATGGTGGCCGCGGGGCTACTGGCAAAGAAGGCTGTGGAGCTTGGCCTGGAAGTGAAACCCTGGGTGAAGACCTCGCTGGCTCCTGGAAGCAGGGTTGTCACCAGTTACCTGGATGAAGCCGGACTGACCGAATATCTCGACCAACTCCATTTCAACACTGTAGGATACGGCTGTACAACCTGTATAGGAAACTCGGGACCACTTCCCGTGGAGGTATCTGCAGGAATACTTGAAGGCAAACTGGTGGTATGTTCCGTGCTATCGGGAAACCGAAATTTTGAGGGACGGGTGCAGAGTGAGGTGCGTGCCAACTACCTCATGTCACCCCCGCTGGTTGTAGCCTATGCGCTTGCCGGGCGTATGGACATTGACTTGTACAATGATCCTATTGGTACCGATAAAGCAGGTAATCCTGTTTTCCTACGCCATATATGGCCTTCACAGCAGGAGGTTTCAGATACTGTTCATAAAGTGGTGCATGCAAAAATGTATCGCGACAACTATGCCGATGTGTACAGAGGTGATGCTCACTGGCAGGGAATTCCCGCGCCAGAAGGATCTCTGTTTGCATGGGATGAAAAGTCAACCTACATTAAAAATCCACCGTACTTCGATGGGATGACAGCGGCCGCTCCTGAGAGTGTGGAAGACATTTCTAACGCATCTGTGCTAGCGAAGTTTGGGGATAGTATAACCACTGACCATATCTCGCCAGCAGGGGCGATAAAAGCCACATCTCCAGCCGGAGAGTATCTGGTGAAACACTCGGTATTACCAACCGACTTCAACTCTTATGGCTCCCGACGCGGACACGATGAGGTGATGGTTCGCGGCACATTTGCCAATGTCCGCATCAAAAATGCTCTTGCCCCGGGAACTGAAGGGGGTGTAACCACCTACCTGCCTACGGGCGAGTTGATGTCTATCTACGATGCAGCCATGCTGTATAAAGCTGACAACGTCCCTACCATGATCCTTGCAGGTCGGGAATATGGAACAGGATCCAGCCGAGACTGGGCGGCTAAAGGTCCGTATCTGCAGGGGGTAAGAGTGGTACTGGCTGAAAGCTTCGAGCGAATTCACCGATCAAATCTTGTGGGCATGGGCATCCTTCCTTTGCAGTACCTGAACGATCAGAATGCCGAGACCCTGGGTCTGACTGGTCATGAGAGCTTTGATATCGAAGGTATCAAAGAGGGAATAGCAACGGGCTTCAGCCACGGTAAAGATCTGATAGTGAGGGCTACAAGCCCAGATGGATCTGTGAAAACATTCAAAGCTCTTGCTCGAATCGATACTCCTCAGGAGATTCAGTACTACCTTAATGGTGGAATCCTGCAGTATGTTCTGAGGCAGTTGCTGGCTAAAAACTAAAAGCATCCCTTTCAGTTCAACTACTCCCGGAGAACATTTTTAATGCTCTTCGGGAGTTTTTACACCAGGGCAAATAAATCCTAGCCTTTTAAAACGCTCTCGTAAATTGATGCTGTTATAGCTGCAGTGCGTTCCCAGCGGAACAGTTTCACACGTTCAAGCCCTTTTGCGATTAGATCAGCCTGCAAGGCCTCATCGGTTAATGCTCTGGCAATTGCATCTGACCACTCTTCAATGCTAACTGGATCAGCAAGCAGTGCTGCGTCCCCCACCACCTCTGGCATAGCAGGAGCATTAGATGCAAGCACAGGAGTGCCGCATGCCATCGCCTCAAGAGGAGGCAGACCGAATCCTTCATACAATGATGGATATGCGAAAGCTGTAGATGCACGGTATAGCTTTGGCAGATCTTCATCTTCTACATATCCGGTGAAATGCAGCCGGTCCACAGCCTCCGCTCCTGCAGTTTGAGTAATGGCATCTTCCAGCTCTTTCCTGCCACACCCCCAGCCATCTTTTCCCGTGAAAACCAGCTTGTGAGGAAGTTGATACCGTGTGATGGCCATCCCAAAAGCTCTGGTGAGAAGTGCAAGGTTTTTGCGGGGCTGCATCACACCAACAGCCAGCAGAAAGGGTCTGTCGATTTGAAAGGTATCAGTTATAAACTGTCTGGCAGCATCCACTGTTGTATCACTATAACAGGAGTGATACAGCTGTGAAACGCCTAGAGGCACAACCTCCACTTTATCATTGGGTAGGTTATAGGTCCTCACAATATCTGCTTTGGAACTCTGCGAGAGTGTAAGTACCCTCTGTGCCTGTCGCATTGAGAGTGGTACGGTGAGGTTCATCAGCAAACGGTGCTTAAGTGGAAACCATTCTGGATGCAGCCTGAATGAGATATCATGAACACTGGTTACAACTTTGCATGATGCAGTGAGTGGAGTAGTGTACTGCGTATGCAGGATATCACCACCCTGTTCAAAAGCAGCGTGCGGCAGTGTCCTCATTGTCCAGGCACGGCTGTTAGCTGTGGGATATACCTTGAACTTGAGATTTGGGTGATATGGCAAACAGTCCTCTGGAAGAGCTGAGGGGGTAACGACAATGAATTCTGTGGATGGCATAGCAGATGGGAGATTGGAAATAAGGTTAAGCCAGTATGTTCTATCTCCGGTGAATCGCCCTGTTAGAGTAGCTCCATCAAGAACAATTCTCAACAGTATATCCTTCACAAACAGATTAAGGATGAGGCTGACAGTTGCTGCCTCACCCTTAAAAGTTAACCCAGTGCTTTAACAGCCTCGACAATGCTTCTGGAACCAATTCCAGCTGCATCAATCAGCTGGTCTGGTTCACCAGAGCCGGGCATGTGCCGAACTGCGAGCCTTGTGACCGCAGGTGCTGGTCTGCCCTCGAACACCTCAAGCACAGCATCCGCGAGCCCACCCTCTGGCCAGTGATCTTCCACTGTGATGATCTGCTTGCACTCAGATGCAGCCTTCTCGATTGTGGCTTTATCAACTGGTTTCACCGAGTAGAGATCGATGACTCTAACGGCGATGCCCTCTGATTTTAGAATGTCGTAAGCCTTAAGAGCTTCATGAAGCGTTATGCCAGCAGCGAAAATAGCACATACATCGTTCGCGGATGATCGGAGGGTTTTGCTGCCGCCAATTGTGAACTTTTCATCTGGACCATACAGTACAGGTGTTTTTTCACGTGTGGTTCGCATATAGTTGATGCCCCTGCGTTTCGACATCTCTTCAATAAGTGCAGCGGTGGTAGTAGCACAGGATGGGTACAGCACCACGCTGTCGTGAACTGCACGCATGGCAGCAATGTCTTCCAGTGCCATTTGTGAGGGACCATCGGCACCAATTGAGACGCCTGCATGAGAACCTACCAGATTGATATTGGCTCGGGAGATTGCGGCCATTCTAATCTGGTCATAGGCGCGTGCAAAGAATGCAGCAAACGTGGAAGCAAATGGGATCTTGCCACGAACCTGCATACCTACAGCATTGCTTACAAGCTGTTGTTCAGCGATGTATGTTTCCAGGAAGCGATCAGGGAATGCCTTTTTGAACTTGTCTGCGAATGTAGAGTTGCTTACTTCACCATCTGTTGCAAGCACATTCTGGTTGGATGTACCCAGGCAGGAGAGAGCCTCGCCATAAGCCTCCCTTGTTGCCACTTTATGACCCAGCTCGTATTTTGGTGGCACATACGTTGTGGCATCATGCACCGGAGATGGCTTGCTTCTTGGTCCTTTTGTTTTCACCAATATGTTACAGGCGGGATTTCCCAGCTCTTCAAGTGCTTTCACTTCCTCTGCAGGGGATAGAGCCTTACCGTGCCATCCTTCATGATCAGCAAGGAATGAAACTCCTGCACCCTTCATCGTTTTGGCAACGATGAATACAGGTCTATCAGACTTTTCAGCCACGGCATAGGCGCGTGCCACATCTTCCACATCCAGACCATTCACCTCAATGGCATGCCAGCCAAATGCTCTGGCGCGTGCAGCATAGATCTCCCCATGCCAGCCAAGCATGGTTTCACCACGCTGTCCCAGCCGGTTCATATCCAGTATGGCAACAAGGTTTTTAAGCCCGTAATGGCCAGCGATCTCCATTGCCTCATAGTTGCTGCCTTCAGCCATTTCACTATCGCCCAACACTACCCAAACCTTTAATGGCAACCCATCGATGTGTGCACTCACTGCAATACCAACACCAGCTGGTAATCCCTGACCCAATGAGCCAGTAGCCAGATCCACATAAGGCAGGCCGTTTGGCAGAGGCACTGGATGCCCTTCTATGGGACTGCCAAATTTTCTTAATGAAAGCAGGGTCTCATCAGTGATGGCACCGGCAGCTTTATACATTGAGTAAAGCAATGGGCAGGCATGACCCTTGCTGAAAATCAGTCTATCATTTGCATTGTTATGAGGATCGTTGAAATCGTAATTGAGGTGTTCATAGAGAAGGACGGACATAAGATCTGCTGCAGACATACTGGATGTAGGGTGGCCGGAACCGGCTGCGGTTGTACATCGGATACTGTCTGCTCGAAGCTGCGTTGCCAGAGCTTTCCATTCCTGTGGTGTTGCCATATTTTCTAAATCTCCTGTGTGAGTGTTACTGGTATATACACTAGGATTCATTATACCGTTTCAACAAAGATGTGAGACAGTTATGTTAAAAATAAACAGATTGATTGAGTCCACTATTATTACCAGTGCAGAACTCTATCTTCGGATTCATCTTGCAAAACTTTACATTTTACTTAACACGGGTGAGGTGAGTACCTGTCAGCATGATCTTTTTTAGACCATGGATTGGGAACATAATCTCAGCCTTTGCATTTTCCTCATTCCCTTCAACTTTTAAAATAACACCCACACCGAAGATGGCATGTTTAACCGAATGCCCTACCCGAAACTCGCCAATCTGCTTTCGATAAGCCTGTTCCTGAGGGGGAAGTTCGCCCTCGTCCCAAAGAGTTTTCTCACGGTGTAGCAGCCCTATTAGTGCATCTTCGTCGGGATCAAACGATGACACGCTTGGTTTACCCCGTTTTCCGGTGAATAGTTCAATAGGGATCTCTTCCAGAAAGCGCGACGGATGATTAAATGACAAGCCTGTGTATGTGGATCTGGTGAGTGCATTGCTGATGAACAGAAGCTCTTGAGCACGGGTAATGCCCACGTAACACAGTCGGCGCTCCTCTTCCATTTCAGCTGCGGATTCATGGGATCTGGAGTGAGGAAATATATTCTCTTCCATGCCAATCATAAACACCACTCTAAACTCTAAACCCTTTGCGGCATGAAGGGTCATCATGAGAACTGCTTCTGAGTTCTCACTCAAACTGTCGATATCCGATACAAGAGAGATGGACTCCAGGAAGCCGCCTAATGTGGGTTCTTCATTCGAAAACTGATATTCCGCTGCTGTCTTCAGTAGTTCCGTGAGGTTCTCAAGTCGAGATTCGGCTTCCATACTCTTTTCGCTGGAAAGCAGCTTGCTATAACCTGTCATCTCAATTACCTTCTGCATCAGATCTGGTACATTGAGATGCCTGCTGTCTTCTACCAGGGCATCCATTAGCTCCACAAATGCATTAAGACTAGTTCGTGCACGTTTATTTTGCTCGCCCACTACCTGACTATTGTGAAGCACTTCCCACAGATTGGTATTCGCAAGAAGTGCCTCTGTTTCCAGTGCGCTCAGAGTAGTCTTTCCAATTCCTCTGGGAGGCTCGTTAATAATCCGCTTCATGCTAATTCCATCTGCGTGGTTGTGGATCACTCTAAGATAGGCTATGGTATCCTTTACCTCTTTACGGTCATAAAAACGGGTACCACCTATGATTTTATGAGGGATATTGAATGCTCTGAAAAGATCTTCAACAACGCGGGATTGAGCATTGGTTCTGTAGAGAACTGCGAAATCGCTCCATTTATACCCGCGCTTCTCTACCATTTCCTTGATGGTGGTTGCCAGCCATTGAGCCTCGGTTTTTTCGTTCTCTGCCTCATAATGCACAATGGGATCACCGCCCTCTTTCTCGGTCCACAGCCGCTTATCTTTTCGAGACTGGTTATTACTCACAACCGCATACGCTGCATCGAGGATGGTGCGTGTGGAGCGGTAGTTTTGTTCCAGTTTCAGCACCTTCACATCTGGATGTTCCACCTCGAACCTGAGTATTAACCCAACATCGGCTCCCCGCCAGCCATAAACAGACTGGTCGTCATCACCTACAACACATATATTGCTGGATTGTTTAGCTAGCAGCCGCAAAAACTCGTACTGCACCAGATTAACATCCTGGTACTCATCCACGAGTATGAATCGGATCTGAGTTTGTAGCTTTCGTAAAGTTGTTGGACTGTTTCTTAGTAGTCTCACAGTCTCCACAAGGATATCATCGAAATCCAGTGCATTATTCTTGCGCAGCTCCTCCTGATACTTTGGATAAACTAATCCACAGATATCTTCAAAGAAGCCAAAGTAGTGATCGTTATACTCGTTTGGGTCAATCAGCTTCTCTTTTGCCTTGCTTATGTGTGACAGAATCGCTCTGGGTGTGAAACGGTCCTGATCAATTGTGAGCATTCGCATACACTCTTTCATCACTGTTATCTGATCAGAATCGTCATAGATCACAAAGTTATCCGGTATATTCACATCTTCGCCATACCGTCGGAGAATGCGGGCACACACGGAATGGAATGTACCCATCTGTATTTTTTTGGTATCGTATTCCCCAATTAAACCTTCTAGACGGGAACGCATCTCTTTAGCAGCCTTATTGGTGAATGTTACGGCAAGAATTTCCCAGGGTGCCACCGAACGGGCTGCGATTAGATAGGCAATTCTATGAGTTAACACCCTCGTTTTGCCGCTTCCTGCACCCGCAAATAACAGTAGGGGGCCTTCATAATGCAGTACTGCTTCCCTCTGCACCGGGTTTAGTTTATCCAGAAACGGCAAGTTACGAACGGTGTCTTTTTGTGATCTGGCTGGCATTCACAACTCCAATCATATTTCAAACCTGAATTATAAAAATAGCACAACTATTATGAACAGATATCTCTATACTAGCTGCTATGCAGGCACTGCACTGTTCACGAGTCTTTCTGCCAGATGAGTATGCCTGCGCACTGTCTTGTTGTTCTTGACAGCTCTTCCAATTGCTCTCATATCTCCAACGAGTATGCAAATATCTCTGGCTCTTGTTAGCCCGGTGTAAAGAAGATTGCGCTGAAGCATCATAAACTGGCTGGAGTGAAGAACAAGTATAACTGCTCGGTACTCTGACCCCTGACTTTTGTGGATACTGAGAGCATAAGCAAGCTGCAGTTCGTCACAATCTGCAAAATCGTACTCCACCAGGGTATCCGAGAACCGAACGTGCATCAACTGATCGGTACGAGATATCTTTTCAATCACACCAATGTCACCATTGAATACCAATTTGTCGTAGTTATTCACCAGCTGGATTACCCTGTCTTTTTCCCTGTAACGGTGGCTGCCCCGCATGAATTCAACACATTCTGGCTGAGGAGGATTCAGCGCCTCCTGAAGCTGCTCGTTCAAATATCCCACCCCTAAAGATCCACGATGC
The DNA here is from genome assembly GCA_021805395.1 of bacterium. GTDB lineage: Bacteria > Armatimonadota > Chthonomonadetes > Chthonomonadales > Chthonomonadaceae > JAJZFJ01. The sequence goes on along the minus strand of JAJZFJ010000157.1, from coordinate 9,063 downwards.
ATGGGTGTGAGTATCTGGATATCTTCCCTGGAGTAGCCAAGCGCAGGCAGAGTTCGCCGGGCCAGCTTCAGCACCTGTGCAATTCCCTCTTCGCTCTCCTCTATCTCTACCCAGATAAGGTTACTATCGCCTCTATTGGAAGGCTTAACAAGATGTGGCATATCACCATTTCGGATCCGGTGAGCACTTGTAACAATGAGACTCTTTTGAGCCTGCCGGAATACCTGTGTAAGCCTCACCGAAGGGACCACTCCACTTGCAAGCAGATCTCCGAGTACACTCCCTGCTCCCACAGAAGGCAGCTGATCGGAATCGCCTATGAACAGCACGTGCGCATGTACAGGTGTCGCTTTCATAAGCTGATTTGCAAGGACCTCATCCAGCATAGAGACCTCATCTGCAATCAGCACATCGCACTCTAACGGATTCTCCTCATCATGCTGGAATTTTCTTGCCTGGGGATCCCACTTCAGTGCCCTGTGGATTGTGAGCGCTTCTCGCCCAGTTACCTCGGACAGCCGTCTGGCAGCTCTTCCAGTAGGAGATACAAGAACTATCCTCATCCTGCGGGCTTCAAATGCCTTCGCAATAAGATTGGTTACCGACGTTTTTCCCGTTCCAGGACCCCCTGTGAGTACTAGAAATCTGTTAGAAAGAGCCAGCAGCACAGCGTGTTTCTGCTCTTCTGAGAGTGAAAAGCCTGTCGTGAGCTCCTGGGACGCAAGCCATGCATTAAATTTTGTTTCGTTCACAGGTTTCAATGGCTGGAGTGCCATACGCTTGCGTATTTGTGCTGCGAGCCCTACCTCTGTGAAGTAGAGTGCTGGGTGATAGTAATCCGGCTCCTGATTGAGAGACCGTGAATTTGGCAGGATCTCAGCGATTATCTCGTTTTCAGATGCCATCTCCTGTAGATATGGAGAGATGGTCTCTTCCGAGCATCCTAATATCTCTGAAGCAGAGGCGAGCAGCTTGCTTTGAGGTAAACAGACATGACCATGATTTGTTGCTTCGGAAAGAGTATGCAGTAAACCCGCTCTCAATCTCAAACGACTATCTGGAAGTACACCTATCTGCTGTGCTATTTTGTCGGCAGTCTTAAAACCAATCCCCCAGATGTCCTGTGCCAGACGATAGGGATTCTCTTCAACTACCTTCAGAGATTCATCCCCATAATTCTTATAGATCTTGACAGCATACAGTGCAGAGACACCTTTCTCCTGAAGGTACAGCATCACATTTCTAATTTCGCGCTGGTCATGCCAGGCTTTCTTTATGCCATTCACACGCTGTCTTCCAATACCCTGAACCCTGAGGAGCTTCTCTGGATCCTGTTCGATGATATCCAGTGTATCAAGTCCGAATATTTCCACCATTCTTCTAGCCATAACCGGTCCAACACCACGTATTAACCCGCTGCCAAGGTATTTCTCAATTGCGAAAACTGTAGCTGGTTTGCTGGTGGAGTATCTCTCAACAGAAAACTGACGGCCAAACTCGCGATGTGATATCCAGCTGCCCTCACATAGCAACTGTTCGCCTACGGCAGGGTTGGAGAAGTTTCCCACAACAGTTACCAGATCTCGCATGCCCTCAACGGCCAGCCTGGCAACTGTGTAACCATTCTCATCATTATGATAGGTTATCCTTTCAAGGATCCCAGTCAATTTGGCCAATGGTGTAGTGAGTAGATCAGACAAGGTTACAGCCTTAATAAAGTTTCAGCTATTCGTGGTTATAGTGTACTAAATATTCGTCTGGTTATAGTAATTCAAAACCTAAAGGATGCTTAGCTAGAAGGTGTTTTCATGAATATTAAATACGCATAGGTATTGCTATGATGTTAATTTTCTTAGCCTTATCACCTTCAATGATACTTCAGATGGTATAGGATGAAGTAGCAAGCTTGGATATCAGATTGAAACCACTTATATGGCTCCAATAATTGAACAACTCGAACTCGATACCTGTAAGCTTCACATGCCCACGGCTCGCACCGGCTACCCAAGCACTCCGCACGAGTAGGCAGGTGGCTATGCCACGGCGCGTGCATGCTATCGTAGCACTCGGCATGAGTAGGCAGGCAGTTATGCCTCCGGCGTGCAGGCTATCCAAGCATTGGCACGAGTAGAAAGCAGCGATACGCTACACTGGAATGGGCTTATCCTAGCGCACTGCGCGAGTAGGCAGAGACAATCCTCCATGACGTATTAAGATTACACCCTATCCAAGTAGGACATAATACTATTTCCGTTTTGTTAGTAATTAACAGCGTAGGCAGTGAGCTGAATCAGTATGCAGATTGACTGGATTACACACGGTACTCCTTATTGCAATTATTAGAGCATGAACACCTATAGTTCTTTGAATAAACCCAGGAAAGATTTGTATATTATCCGAGAATAAATAACAAAGCATCTTAGATACACAAATTTTTAGAAAATTGTATACATGTCAGAATTGTAAATAATCTAACTTAGAGTAACAGTATCTAACGATTAACGATTCTATGCATTCCCAACTATTAAAGCTGAGAAGCAAGCCATCTCACTCCACTCGACAGAATGCGATGTGGCATCACACATAGCATGCAGAGATATTGAATTGGAAAATTTTTAATTAGGTATGGGATTTCTGCGCCTGAGCTTTCATTTGCCTGTTGCCTTAAATTATCCCAAGTCTCGGTGAGGGGAGGAAGTTTAGTTCTGTTAACCCCATTTTTACTGTACCACAAGTAATATTGCCAGATCGGGTCTGGCGTATATGATCGGAGCATGAGGCGTGTTATATCTGGCCACAATGCTCTGATCTTTCGTTTCCACAACATTCGAACAGATAGATGGAAAAGTGATTCTACAGCATAGGAAGAACCCTTTAACAAATCACCAGGTGCCACTGGATCTAATCCAAGTATAAGGCAACACGGCCTCAGCTTCGTAGTAGGGACTTGCGAGTGCATATTCTGTTCCTGGCTGATTTGCTCTTATAATATCTTCTAAATGTTTCATAAGTAGATCATCAGGTGCTGGCGTCGGATCAATCCGTCTTTGATAGAGATATGTGGCTATCAGACCAGGAACAACAGCTTCTCCCCAAATATGCACTTGAGTCTTACGTTCCGAGCAGAAGATACGGAGAAACCCATCATGGTTCAAAGCTTTATCATTGTCCCAAGGGATCTTAGGTGGGTCGTGACGCCAAAGCCCGTAAACACTCATTAAACCCAGTAAATAGGTCATCCGCACATCATAAATACCCTTGTCTGCCAACGGGTCTGTTTCTACAAAGTGTGCTCTATTCATTAACTCATCACAGCACCCTTTCAATGCTCCATACATCGCATTCGATGCTAATTCCAATTCAGCTTTCCAAAAAGGTTCCGGTAGGTTCCATTTTTCAGCCAAGCCCAGAACGTAACAGAAATACAGTGTCCAAGCTTCAAATTCAGCGCAATGATTATTCCGATTGATGAAGGAGCATATGGCCAATGAGCATAAAATACCACAACTGGCAATTGCCCGGGAACAAGCAGTTTTTGTGGGCTGTTCATCAGCCTTAGTCTTAAATGGCAGCACAGACAAGAACAACTTGCCTAACTTTTCTTTTGGGAGCGGACCGGTACCATGGGCAAGATAAAGTTCTAGGAGCGTTTTGGCATCATCAAGCTCTGTCGGCCAGAAGTCCGTTTGAAGAATCTTGAACATGTCCAACATTTCGCCTTTGACAATTGTTTTTAGTTGTCGGTTAGGCATCCCGTCATCAATTCGCGCTTTGTTCCATGTAGCGATCTCGTATAGAACTTCCTCATTAAACTCACCATTTGTTACCACGTAAGCATGATGGGGTGTGCTATCCGGGATGGACGGATGGACGACACTCTGCATCACTAATGGCGAAATCTGGTTTCCAAGTTGTTCTCGCCATTGGTTAAGAGTCATTTTGCGCCCACCCACACCTTTTAGCTGATACGCGCATATTACACCCTCAGGATCTATCGAAATGATATCCTTGCCGAGTTCCATTCCACAGTGACGGGATATGTGAAGTATGGTGTGCCCATTTGCAGCGAGTGCTTGGCAAAATGGGAGTTGAAAAGACCTCTCATTGGCCTTATCCAACCAGTTTTCGAGAAGCCTCTCTATCAAGCCATTTCCTCCTTTTATACACCATAATGTTCTCAAATCGCTCCTTGTTTGATGTGCTGGTCTCTATTTCCACTATGATTTCTTTCATCTTCTTTTCGAGTCCAGGTCCCACAATTATAGTAGGCCATATAGGATTGAAGTCAGCATCAAAAGTTATATCGATCGATTCAAGTGTATCTAAAAATAATTCCACACTCAATGGCTGGCCTCCAGCATCGTAATTGTGGCCAATCGTCGAGGAGGAACGTTCTATTTTTTCGAAAATAAATTCAGCCTGCTGATTCCCAATATCATTACCCGCCATATACACTCTATAAGCAAGTTCATCGACAGTTAGTTGTTCATAATCTGTCAAATCAATTTCGATTTGAGAACTGGCGATAGTGTATTGAGTTACCTCCTCAGTACCATCCTCACGGATGATCTCCTGACGATCACCTTCAAAATGGATCTGTACTGGTCTCTCCAAAGGGCCGAGTCTCTTGGATCTAGCAAGATTGAGATGTTGTATATACCATTTACTAAGCGTGTCCTTCGTTCTAGGGTAGTCTGGGAGCATATATAGCATTCCTTTCAAATATAGGCAGTAATACAACGATATCTCAAACTTAAGTTAGTCAGATTTACCTAACCCATGTTTTAGCATATTCTGACAGTGTCACACATCTTTCAAAAGTTCAAATAGTTGCCATGCTTTCCCGTGAATAGAATAAGAAATGGAGTCGAGAAAAATGACTGTTGTATTATTCTACTACATGTGGTAAAATAATACAACACTGAAAAAGGAGTACCGTGAATGAACTTTGGAGAATACTTGAAAACTCTACGTTTAGAGAGAAGGTTAACCCTTCGAACATTCTGTATAGAAGTGGGTGTAGAGCCAGGAAATTACAGTAAGATGGAACGCGGCCTGCTGTCTGCACCTAAAGGAGAGACAAAGCTAGCGCCATACCGCAAGGCTCTCGGTCTCACTGAGGACAGCCCGGAGTGGCGAGAGCTTGTAAGGTTATCGTCTCTCAGTCGAGGAGAAATCCCAAATCGCATCCTGTCTGATAAAGAACTAGTTGGAAAACTACCCGTTCTTTTCCGCTCACTGGAAGGTGAGGCTGTGGATGAAAAGGTTCTGGACGAACTGGTGGCAGCGATACGGAGGGAGTACAGCGCATAGTGTCACCCATAGCCTACCTTACAGATGACGAGATACGCTGGGCAGCCGAGAAGCTCCTCAAAGAATACGATTCCACGGGAGTTATTGTGCCGGTACCAATAGAGGAGATCGTCGAAATGCACTTAATGCTGGAGATCATCCCGTTTCGAGCTTATAAGCAACGGTTCTCGGTGGATGGCTCGATCTCAACCGACCTGACGAATATCACAGTAGATGAAGACAGCATGAGTCGATTTCCTAGCCGATATCGCTTCACGTTGGCGCATGAGGTCGGTCATCTGTTATTGCATAGAGACTATATTCAGACTCTGGCAAATGAAGAACTGGAGGCATGGAAGGCAATACTCGTCAATACGACCACAAGCGACCGAAGCCGTATGGAATATCAAGCATCACAATTTGCAGGCTGTCTCCTAGTCCCTCTCGCGCCACTTAAGGTAGCTTTCACAGAAGCGAAGCAAACACTGGAAACTGACGGTTTTGACATTTCAGAACTGAGCGATTATGCAATATCTACTATCGCTGGTTCGCTAGCAAAGCAATTCGAGGTTTCCACTCAGGTTATGGAGATAAGGCTCAAAAAAGAAGGAATCGTTACACAGTAAAGTGAAGATGACTAGGGTTATCTGGAGCGCTGCCAGCCAGCTGGTTGCAAGGAATAGGCACTTTTGTAGATCTCAAGGGCTTGCGCGACCAACTCGCCGAAATGCCACGCGCATCATAATGGAATTGACGCGTATCATCCAATCTTTCAGTACACTCCGTTCAAAGAACCAGTTGAGGAGAGATCGCTACCAGAGACCTTGACAACGGCCTGCCATGCAGCTTCTTGGCTGGCAGTGTCGTGCAGATGCGGCTGATGCTGCACCTCCATTGGACCTGAGAATTTCCCTGCTGCTGATGCGAAGAATTGCCCTGAGACATCTGTACCAAATTCCGATGCCTGGATGTAGCGACGGGCGGCAGTCTCTGGCGTCTGATTCATACCAGGAATGAGCTTCACGATTGGAATGAACAGATATCTTAATGCCATACTAGCGCTTCGTATCACCTTGGTGTCAGTTGCTCCACCGGGCGACACGGCATACACGGCCATGCTGGAAGGTAACCGGCGTGCCAGCGCAGCAGTCCACCAAGCGATGATGAGCTTCGCATCAGCATACGCATTGTTGGGCACATATTTCACGTTTGGCCCGTTGCTTAAGAGGGCTTCTACAGCTGCAGTACGGTCTCCATTGTGGTATTTGGTCGCGAAGGCTGGAAGGTCAGTATATTTGAACATGGGCACACCACCTCGGGCAGGTTCTGCACCCGCTATAACGATCCGCGCAGTGGGACTTATCAATCTGGCATTAAGTAAACCAACAGTCAACTGATGATGGCCGATTAGCGGAGCCTGAGTCACCTCGATACCAGAAGCCGTGAGCTCACGTTTCTTGTATGGAACCAGTCCTGCATTGAGCAGGAGGAAATCGATTGGCTGTCCGCGCTTAACAAGCTCGGCGAGTACGGATTGCACACTGGCTGGTGAGTTCAGATCTAGCTCCAGTGGCGTGAAGACCTGTTTCTTGGTCTCAGCCGAGAGTTGAGCAGCCGTTTCCTGAACCGGGCCATACTTCGCCCAGTGATAAAGACTTGACGGTATCCCATAGTGGCGAGCAGCCTGGCAGCTGCATAACCTAGCCCGGAGGTGGTTCCAGTGACGAGTGTGATAGAATGCTCCATGCGTGTCTCCTTTATGACCTTTAATTAGACGGCCTTACAGATGATGAGAGGCTCTGTCAACTTGCGACCGCCATTAAGTTATTCTTATAGATGTGTCCCTCTTATAGTTGAGTCCATCCTCCATCCACGGGTAGCTCTGCTCCTGTTGTGTAGGTTGAGTCAAAGGCGAAAAAAGCCACGGCTTTGGCAATTTCCTCCGGCTGGCCGATACGCTTCATCGGAACCATTTCCGTCATTTTAACGTAGATTTGATCTATGGCCTCCTTTGGGATTCCCATCTTCCCGAGTATGGGCGTTTCAATAGGACCCGGACTTACCGCATTAACGCGTATTCCACGGGGCAACAACTCAGTAGCAAGGCTCCTTGTAAGTGAACGAAGCGCTGCTTTGGCGGCGCTGTAGGCGCTCGAGCTTGGCATTCCCTTCACGTTTGCAATCGAAGTTGTAAAAATCACCGAACTTCCTTCTGGCATGATCGGCACTAGTTTCTGGACGATAAAATACGGTACCTTGAAGTTCAAGTCAAGCATCTCGTCGTAGGCTTCCTCAGTCGTCGCCTCGAAGGAGACGCGTCGGGCTAATCCCGCGTTTACGAACAGCACATCGAGCTTGCCTAACGTCTCCCTGACCTGCTCAAATAAAGAATCCATATCGGAGAAGGAAGTCGCATCACTATGGATCACGATTGCATTCTCGCCAAGTTCTGTCTGAGCCTCTTCAATCGTTGCTGGTGTGCGTCCAGTCACGATCACCTGAGCGCCTTCCCTAATGAAAAGCTTGGCCGTCGCCAAGCCGATGCCGCTCGTTCCGCCTGTTATCAATACTGTCTTGCCTTTGTATCTATCCATCTAAAACTTCTCCTTCTGAGTAATTAACAGTTCAGTGAGGTTGCCGGATTTTTGAACTGAATGGTATTATATTCGGTATACAATCATAATGTCAAGGAATAACGAACTGAATGGTTAAAAATATAAAAAGACCCAGAGGAAGACCGCGGACTTTCAGTGAGGGCGATGCGATAGATATGGCCACAAAGGTTTTCTGGGCTAAAGGTTTCGATGGTACGACCATCGATGACTTAGTGGAGGGCATGGGCGTCAGACGGCCAAGCCTTTACGCAATATTTGGAGACAAGTCCACCTTGTTTATGCGTTGTCTAGTAGCGTATAGGGAGAACAAAGGTAAGCTGGCTGAGGGTGTATTGTTTGGACCGAACGACGTTCACGAAGCGATTCGTTCTCTTCTCCGGTTCGCCGTTAAAAGCGCGACAGACCACAACTCACCATCTGGCTGTCTTATGATCTGTGTCGCACCACTTATGGATGACGAAAACGTCCGCCGGTTCCTGGCTACAGCTAATGAGGAAACTACCGCGGCAGTAGCGAGACGCCTGAAACAAGGAATTGAGGCGAAGGAGTTGCCAGTCGATTTTCCGTGTGAAGAACGTTCTCGGATGCTCCTCGATATGTCTCGTGGCCTTGTTGTTAGAGCAAAGCTTGGTGTTACTAGGCAGAAACTCCTGGATGATGCGGATAGGGCAGCAGAACTAATACTTCGTGGACAATAACATATTTAGTTCATAAAACCTTGAAATATAGCCAAATACTATTCGTTATGGCGGTGTATAGCACGATAACTTGGATATGGAGAAGCAACCTTGGAACGCCATCTCCTCATTGGGCATCCAGGTGGTACTGCCTCGCGAGAGGCACATCGCCTCTGGTACTGCCAATAGCGCGTATGAGGTCGCTGCCTTGCACAAACAGCTCCTGGGGACCGTTGTTCGAGCGCGACCACCATAGGGGCTGGGGATGGCTTGGTTACTCGGCACGAGTAGCCAGGCAGCTATGCCTCCCGACACGTGCAGGCTTTCGAACCACTCGGCACGGGTAGGCGGGCAAGTGGTGCCTTCTGTAACGTGATCAGTTTCAAGAGACGCGAAATAATCGCACATGAAGGATCTGATATGTTATTTTAATTCTGGTGGGAGAACTAGATCATGAGAAGGATCACTTAAATCTGGAG
>JAJZFJ010000043.1 GCA_021805395.1 bacterium | reverse complement strand
GCCAAGCACCAAATCCCACATTGTAATAGTTCGCACTCTGCCCACCCGCGCAGGCGGGTGCTGTCGACCCAGGGAGGGGATTCATCCCCTCCGGGGCAGCCTCCAGGCTCGTGCCACTACCAGTTAAAACCGGTCTCTGGCTGGCTAACCGTCCGCCTGCGCGGACGAGATGCGACGGACTATACACTAGGGAAACCAAACCGCTCACTACGGTACAGTATGCTTTAATAATAGGGAGCAACTTCAACCAGTCTCATCAATGTGACAGGACCCTGTAATCCTGATGGTCGTATACCCCATTCAGAAGCATCCAGAGGCTTATAATCTTTTCCCACCACATTGATATCGCGAAATATCTTCCACTCCTGTCCTGCTATGTCCATATAGCGAATGCGGTTGGCAGAGACGTTGGTAACCTCAATCTCCAAAAGGTATGAACCTTCAGACAGGGATGGAATTCGCACACTGTAAGGAGCAGTAATGAGAGTTGCCAGATGCTCTCCATTCAGGTAAACACGTGCGCTTTCATGCACCACACCAAGATCCAGTCTGTATGCTGAGGGGCTCCATCTGCTTATATCAAAAGTCACACTATACCTGCACGTCCCCGCAAAGTACTCTGTCTCTGGGTCACCCAGTTCGGTCCATAACTTAAGAGTATCGGTGTGTAAGCTTTTAGGAATGGCGGGGCCGCCTTCCAGAAACTCCATGTGCCAGGTCCCGCCAAGAACTACCGATTTAGTCGTCTGTCGTTCACACTGCCAGCTTACCTCTAGTCCCTCATGGTTTTCATACATCCTCGCTATTAGAGATCCACCGGGTGGCAGCTGCAGACGGAAACCTGTTCGTAACCGGTCACTCGTAAGGGCACTTGCAGCACGTCCTGTCTTTCCTGTAAGCGGGTCCATAAGTATTGCCCACTCCCGGTCAGTTGCTAATCGAACCCAGGCATCCACTTCCTGACCGCTGCGATTTAACAGGAAGTAGTTGACGCTCTCACCATCCTTTAAGCGAAGTGGACTGCATTTAAGCAGATCGGCAACTGTTTCTCTTCGCGCCCCAAGTGAGATCAGCATATCCTCAACGTTTTTGCCTACAAACGCACGTCCCGCCCATAACTGGGCACGCATGTTGCCAAAATCATCTGGTCCTTTCCACTCGAATCTGGCTAGCAGTTTGTGGAATTCTGCTCGTCTTCTTTCCAGATCGAAAAGGCCAGGCACATCTACTGGTAGTGCTTCCACAAAGATAACAACTGCACCCTGTTCAAGCCTTGATATTATGGCTGCAAGAGTCTCTAAAGGCATATACTTGCAGGGTGGAACTACAAGGATGGAGTAGCTGCCCAGCGCTTCGCTGTATCCAAGAGCGCAGCCCGTGTCGTTACGATCCTGCAGCTGTTTGTCAGAAACATAATCGAAACAGTATCCCCGCATCCAAAGTAGATTCGCTACCTTGCCAACTGGCTCATCTGTCAGCCATTTGCCGCTTATCTCCAGAGTGAAAAGTTCTGGCCTATTCTGCCAAAGATCATGCAATGGCCAGTATACAAGAATGTCGTTATCACTAACTCCCTCCTGAAGTACACTCTGGCAGTTGGCAATGTAGCTGTTCAAAGCGGGAAAATCATGCCAGAGGATGTCCTGAGGTGAGAATGTAGTGGTTGCATAAAAGACCCATCCTGGCCAAGCTGCATCTTTGGGGGAGTAAGCTGTACCGTGATAGAAAATACGATCTATACCGGCAACAAGCAGCATGTCAACAGCCTCTTTTGCCTGCCTCAGAGTCACATTAAAATGCTCACCCAGCCATGTGCAGGTTTCCGCTGATGTGTACTTCCGTCCTGCTAGATGAGCTGCCGAAGAGGCGAACTTGCTTACAAGTGGATTGCCAATATCTCCAAAGATCTCAGTTTCTGGAATATCTGCCGCTGCATACAGATCCAGCCAGTTACCCGGAGAGCCATGCGCCTGATTTCGGGTGAGGCTGCCCATTGAATGCGCTCTGCGTTTCCAGTTAGTTGAGAAGTTTACCAGCAGCAGCTCAGAAATGGTCTCCCGATAATCCGTTCTAATCCTTGCAAAGTTTTCAGTGTCCAGGTCTCCAGCAAAAGCAGGAAGATGCTCGGCGAGGTCATATCCTCTTCTGCGTATAAACTGCTCTAGAAAATCTGTCGTCCAGTTAGCAAGATACTCGAACGAATCGTGAAACTGACATGTAATCGCACCCTTGGGGATACCCTCTAGCTTCTTCTCAAACCAGTCAAAATATCTATCAACCGCCTGAACTGAAAAAGGATTAATGCACCTGCCTTCGCCACCTGGTGCAGCACGCTTTACACTCCTCCCACCCCATTTAATGGTTAAAGAATAGAGAATCCACTGCCCAGGTTCAGGTTTCCAGGTCAAACTGTTGTCTGGGTCTAACATTCCAGTCAGATCATGGTATCCACCATTAGGAGAGAACGCAATTAACACCTGAGGAATTTCATCCTGGCCAAAATGCCAGACAACCTGCTCTCCATCTTTGAATTCCACTCGCTGCAATGAAAACCTGTCCAGAGAATTGTACTCTTCAACATTTGGTCCACCAATTGGCCAACCTGTACATACAGATAGATCTACTCCAAGTCCAAGTCGGGAAGCTTCGCAAAGAGTATGGCGCAGGAGCTCCAGCCATCGAGGTGACATGTATGGTACGCTTGCTTCTTCCATGCCCTTAACTCCATAAATCGGAGTAATCTCGACTCCTCCCAGACCTGCCCTGGCATATTCTTCAAGTAGATAGGAGATATTCTCTTCATCTACAGCACTACCATGCCACCACCATCTTGTCCACGGTCTGTTCTCTCGAGATTGCTTTGGCCAACTGGAATCCATACACAACACCTCCCAATCTTACTAACTGCCTATTCTGTAAAGACGTACTAACTCCCTGCATTAAAGAGGTGTTCGAGTATATGATGTAACAAGAGTAATATACTTTGCACCAAAAAGCAGGCTGAAGATGAGGAAATAATTGGCATTAGCTTTGTGAAACGAGCTGTAACTTGACTATGTCTCTAAGTCTGTGTGATAGTTCTTCACGATATTCACAAGACTAATTATTACCAATCTCTTAGATCTATTACTTCCAGTTTTTATGCTTTGGAGCACCTGTTATGACACCTCAAATAGAGGTTGAAAATCTCCGTAAAACTTTCCGAATTGCTGAACCCACACATGGTACTCTCGGCGCGATAAAAGGGCTGGTATCCAGGAAATATCGCACTCATAACGCTCTAAATGGTATCTCATTTTCACTCCAAAAAGGAGAGCTGGTTGGCTATATTGGACCTAATGGAGCAGGTAAATCCACCACTGTAAAAATTCTCTCAGGTATTCTTGTGCCAGAGAGCGGCAGATGTAAAGTGATGGGGCTGGTTCCATGGGAAGATAGAAAAAAATATGTCAGAAAGATTGGTGTTGTGTTTGGTCAAAGAACTCAACTCTGGTGGGATTTGCCAGTTATGGAGTCATTTGAGCTGCTGAAAAACATCTATTCAATTCCGTCCCATGCATTCAAAGTTCGAATGGATGAGATGATCCATCTGATGGAAATTGAGCCACTACTCGGAACACCTGTTCGTCAGTTGAGCTTGGGACAGAGAATGCGATGCGACCTGGTTGCTTCTCTACTGCATAATCCAGAGATCCTGTTTTTAGATGAGCCCACAATAGGGCTGGATGCACTGTCAAAACAGTCACTTCGAAATTTTGTACTGCGAATCAATCGGGATAACGGTGTAACAGTCATTCTTACTACGCATGACATGGACGATATTGAAGCTTTGTGCCAAAGAGTCATAGTAATTGGAGGTGGCTGCATCCTGTCTGATGGGACACTCACGCAACTGCGAAAACGTGTTGCTCAAGAAAAATGGATGATTGTAGAGCTTCAGGAGAGTGTTGACTTTCCTTTGCCAGAGGGATCAAGACTTCTACGTAATGAAGGCAAGCAATACTGGATTGAGTTTGATCCTGACGTACTGCCTGTAACAGAGATTATTTCATGTATTGCCTCTCGAACTACACTGGTAGATATCCTAATTCAAGATCCGCCCATTGAGGAGATCATTGCACATATCTACAGAGAGATCCCCAATGTCTCGCAATAGGTACATGGTCCCCTATCTTGCACTGATAGGTGCAAGATTAAGATTAGAGACGCAGTATCGTGCAGCTGCTATTTTTGGAATGTGTACTCAGATATTCTGGGGATTAGTGCGAGTGGCTATCTTTACAGCCTTCTATAAAGCAGGGACAGCCCATCTTTCAATGACTCTGGCTCAAACAGTGACTTATCTCTGGCTGGTGCAGGCTTTCATACGAATTATGCCGTGGAACGTGGATCCAGAAATCAGAGCAATGGTACATCAAGGCACCGTGGTGTATGAACTGCTGAGACCTGTAGATCTGTTTTGGGCATGGTATATTCGCGCTCTGGCAGGTCATAGCATCCCTACTGCAATGAGATCAGCCCCCATATTCCTGGTAGCTTCCCTCTTCCTGGGTCTCCAGCTGCCATATTCAATCGTAACAGGTTTTGAGTGGTTCATTGCTCTCATACTCGCTATTCTGCTTGCGGCAGCTATAACAACACTTCTCAATGTATCTCTGCTTTTTACGATTGTAGGAGATGGAATTCAAAGGGTAGTGCCTGCAATCTCAAACTTTGCATCGGGAATGCTCATTCCCCTCACCTTTTTACCCTTGCCGTTACAGTCGTTTATAGATTTCCTACCTTTTCGTGATCTGATAGATACTCCGGTGAGAATATATCTGGGTCTGACAACAGAAACCCAGACACTCTTTCTTTATATACATGCTCTCATCTGGATAGCATTGCTCATTTTCACCGGGCGATCTCTTATGCGAATCGCAGTCAGCCGATTCGAAGTACAAGGGGGATAATCCAGATTTTAGCCTTAAACCTATATGCAAACCTTGCAGGTGCCTCCTATCGAAGCCAGATGCAGTATAAAGCTTCCTTTTGTTTATTAACATTTGGGCAATTTCTTACCACTGGCCTGGAATTTATCGCAGTGATAGCTCTGTTCCACCGTTTTGGCAGCATTCAGGGATGGTCTCTTTCACAGGTAGCTCTGCTTTACGGGATCGTGGGAAGCAGCTTTGCGGTTGCAGATGCCACGTGCCGAGGTTTCGATAAGTTCTCCGATATTGTTAAACGGGGAGATTTCGACCGTTACCTGCTTCGTCCATACTCCACAGCACTTCAGGTAGCATCCTACGAGGTACAGCTGTTAAGAATCGGCCGCCTGTTACAGGCTGGGATTGTACTAATCTGGGCAGTGTGGCATTTGAACCTGAATATATGGGACATAGCTCTGGTGGGCATGATGCTTGTTGGTACAACATGCACTTTCGCCGGATTACTCATTCTCTCGGCAACACTCACTTTCTATACAGTCAATACTCCAGAGATAGTGAACGCTCTCACATATGGAGGAGTTGAAACAGCCTCATTCCCTCTGTCTATCTATCCCGGATGGCTCATCATTCTCTTCACATGGGTAGTGCCTCTGGCATTCAGCGGCTATTATCCGGTTAAAAGTATGATTAAAAGCGGGCATCTGAACTATTTATCATACGTGATGCCACTTGGAGGCATCCTCTTTCTCGTTTTATCACTTGTGATATGGAGCATTGGTGAAAAACACTATGCATCAACAGGTTCGTAAGATTATTTTATGTATGGACAGCATATCAGAGCATCATACTGCCAGAAAATGACTATCCTCAAGATGATCGATCCCTTTACTAAGTTTCATTTTGCACAGGATCTAAATTCTTTGATAGAAATATCCGATAATTCTAAGGATGAAAGTAGTTACCTCAGAGAGCATGGCACAAGCACGTCTGGTATTGGATTTCCCTTATACCCGGCATTTGACCTCATTTGAATTCCAAATCCAAAAATAGGAGTTGACATAATCTTCTGAATAGGCTATTATTGTTGCGTTGTCGTGGTCATGACGCCAGACTTCCAATATGATGTCTTTCACATTACTGACATCTATCAAAACCCGAATTGAACAGATAGCCACCAAAGCTGTTACAAATTACAGGTGAATATCTTCTGTCAGGTTTGAACTGACAAGTACAAACGGGAGGAAATTATCGTCTTGACAGAACTCAAAGCCAGGATGGCGAGAGTTGCACTTGCAACATCTGCTTCTGCTCTCCTATCCTATGTCTCTATATCACCAGCTCTAGCTATACAAAGATCCCACCTTAAAACACATGAAACCCTGATTGGATTCGCAGAGAGATTCCACACAACCGTTCGAATGGTTGAAGAGGCGAATCATATTCACGATCCAAATGACCTACCACATCACATGCTCTTGATTGTGCCTCCGCCACCCCGACACGAGTGGGTTAACCCTGATATTGATACAACTGGAGTTCTCAATACAAACCGTGTAGACGTGAGAACCGGCCCAGGGAAAAGATTCCACCGTGAAACTCTTGTAGACAAGTACGACCGTGTTCATGTCACTGCCCTCAAGCATGGCTGGGCACAGGTAGAGCTTGATAATGGCGCGCGAGGATGGATTAACGAAGACTTCGTATCGATAAGTAAACATCCAAAAACCATCGCCAGAAATGTATCTGTCAGACGGAAGAGAATTGAATCCAGACATGAACATGAACTGGCAATGGCTCATCTGCAGCGTCTATACAAAAAAGAGGCTCGTCATCACCAGATAGCCCTGGCACGTCTGCACAGATTGCATATTCGTGAGATGAGATTACACCATGAGCATGTGCTTGAGCATGATCGGCAGCTTGCAGAGAATAAGCATTCTGGACACCGCAGTGCAGAGTTAGCAGAAGTAACACACAAGCATGGCTATCATCACGCGTTCTCCCGAGTATCCAGAATCAGGCAGGATATCGTGAGGGATGCTTTCTCCTACAGAGGTGAAGCCTATGTCTACGGGGGAACCGGACGCGATGGGTTCGATTGTTCCGGCTTCACGCGTTTCATTATGAGCAAAGAGGGTGTGCATCTACCACACAACGCAGCTGCTCAATACCAGATGGGTCATCCAGTACCTAAAGATCAGCTAAAACCTGGTGATCTGGTGTTCTTTCACACAGTGGCACCTGGAATCTCCCACGTGGGAATCTATATAGGTCACGGCAAGTTTATTCAGGCGGCACGTCCTGGTGTAGGTGTGTGCATAAGCAGCTTAAATGAGCCCTACTATGAAAGAGCGTACAGAGGCGCACGTCGTTTCGTCCGTCGCAAATAGCTTCTGCACTATTAAAAGGATGCTGGCAGGGTGTATTTATGTGCCAGCATCCTTTTTCTGTCAAACCTACTGTTTAATACTTAAATCATACAATAGCCATTTCAGAATACTAATCATTCATCAATTGCAGTATACTGTACTAACTTCTTTGCAGTTTTATGATCCTGTCAGCCCATTTCTAAATATCCCACCTCAAAGAAGCATCGTCTCTAATTTGTATTTCCCAATACATTTTCAAGAGGCTTTAATATTCCCAACCTTCATGAAATAGAAAGAATGACTTTTGTGAAGTTGCCATATAAATTCAAAATAAGGGAGTTAATCCTTGTATCGATCCAAATTATTCCTCGTCTTGCTATTAGGAGTTTTAACTTCTATTGGAGCATATGCAAAGCCAACATTTCCCCCAATTGTGCGGGAAACTTATCAGATAAAGTCCGGTGGACGAATTGATAATGAACTGAACTCTTGTGGACTCTGCCATCTGGGTGGTCCCCCAACTCTCAACCCCTACGGAAAAGTATTGCAAGGCGCACTCAACAAGGCCAATACTGGAATGTTGACATCACAAATTCTGCATTCTGTAGACAATGTGGATCCCGATGGCACTGGCTTTACCGTTGCGCAGGATTTCGCCGCTGATGTTCCTCCAGGTGATCCCAGCATACATCCGCCCAAAGGAACAAAGCCTGCAGTATCAGCCGCTGCTCCAGCAACGACTTCTACTACTGCTGCCGCTGCATCTCCAACCCTTATGCAGCAGATCATCAAGCTGGCTTTCCCTAAACATGCCCAGCATCCAGTGATAACGCACTTTCCAATTGCACTGTTCGTGTTTGGGTTTCTCCTGGATATCCTCGCATGGTGGAAAAAGAATACTCAAATGGCATATGCCGGTTATCTATGCCTCATTGGTGCAGCGATAACTGCACCGCTCTCAGTTATTACCGGACTTTTGGCATGGCACTTCGTATTCGGCGGCTTTAGTGGAACACCCCTCACAGGTGTAGCACTTTACCATCTTATACTGGCATGCGTTACAACAGTGCTCATGCTCATTCTGGCGTTTCAGAGAAAGAAGAACCAGGAGATCACACCAGGATATCTCACAGTAGCTTTCATTACTGTTATCATTCTCTCAATCACAGGTCACCTCGGAGGCACCCTATCTGGTGTAAACTAAGACTGAGAACAGTAATTTGCGAATGTTGTGCAAGAGAATACTAGTGATCTACACCGAGAACACTAAAGTCGATAGCTGAATAGCCCCTGCAGTTTAATTCCATAGCTTACTTCTTAGCAGTCAGTAAGCTATGGAATTCTTTGTCTGTATGGCTTCATCGGGCTTTCGCAGCATGGAAACAGCTCAAAAGAGCCATTATGACCTAGAGGATTCCTTTTATGTGCCTCAAGCTCACCATAAAATAGATTCATCAGTAACCTGTTGCCATATGAGTTGGAGCTAAAGTGGAACCCGATTTACTACATCATTGCGATTTGTGCTGCAGGTGTCTACATTCCTCCATATTATGCGTTCAGGTAACCCGACCGGTTGATCATGGCTACCTGAACTTCTCTCCTTATTACCCGGAAGCTTACGCTGCCAAATCCTCGTAGTCAGACTCATCTGTAGATAGTAAGAGTCTTCGCTTATCTCTAAGCTGGCAAACCGTAGAGACATAGCTTGCATGAGACCAGGTTAGTGGTGAGACCGAGATTGGAGTGCCGCTATATGGGTTGATCTGTTCAGCCAGTACACCGCTTTTCAGTGCATGTCTCGCAACCCAGCGCAGAACATCTTCTGCCTCCACCAGATCTTCAATACAGCGAGCAGCTTCTATCTTCCACTGTGCTAACCATAATGTGCATATAAACCACGGATTACCTGGCACATTATGGATGTCACCACTAATCTGGTAGTAGCAGTCATTTTCATATCTGGCTACGCCACCCACATGCGTTTTAACCGTGAGTCTCTCCTCATAGTTTCGCATTGTAGATCGCATTCTCTCATCGTCTGGCCCTAGCATTCCACAAAGAAACAGACCAACCACACTTGAATCTGTAATGAAGTCCGGTTCCGTTTGGCCGTTCTCCAGCTGTATTCCTCGCAGATACCTGTTGTGCTCTTCTGAGAAGATATGCTTTTCCAGACCAGCTTTTATCTCCTCTGCTGCGCGTCGATATCTGCGGGCACGCTCGGTATCACTAAAGATGTCAGCAAATCGGGAAGCAGCCATCAATCCAGCCCATACACTGGCAACTGTAAAAGTATGTGTGCCTCTTCGTTCTTCCCAGAGATCCCATGACATCTGTGGTAATCCTGTAAACTCGTCACGAAACGATGCAAGGAAATCGGCAGCCGGCTGAATGAGCGTAGGATACACGCCGCGCAGATAGTCGACATCGCTTTGTCGGTCGAAATGTCTACCCAAAGCAAACAACACAAGCGCCGTCTCATCCTCCTGAATAGGCAGCTGCAAGTCCCCTTTACTGTCTGCCCATGGATGCCACGATGACCCAACGCTTCCGTCTGGATTATACTTGTGCCAGAAATAGCCAGCAGGATCTATCACATTAGAACAGAATGTAAAAAAGCGTCGCGTTAGCTCATGGTATCCAGCAAGATCCAGCGCCTGGGCAACAAGCGCACCATCTCTTGGCCATAAGTAACAGTATGAGTCCCTGTTGTAAGCTATTACATCCGAATCGTTGGCAGCAAGAATTGCTCCTCTGTTGTCAACCTGGGTTCTGAGAACCAGCAGGCTCCTATGGTAGAACTTCAGGATGTCTTTATCAAGCTCTTCAGGATTATCACCTTTAGTAACCCAGAACTTCCAGTAGGTTCGCACTCTGCGCAGAATATTTTCAGGTCCTACCTGAAGCACTTCGTCATTTAACTTGCTGACTTCGGCAAGATTTTTTCCAGCACAAATCCACTGATAAGCTACAGATTTTTCCTTCACACGCATCATTACTCTACCAACAGAATCCACACTCCCCTGGGCAATTGGATTCCTGCTAAGTGAGCCATCCTCTGCATCGCGCCAGGTACCCTGAGCCTTATGGTGGCCAATGATGCCAACGGCATAACTGGACAGCCCATTCTCCTGACCATTGGAGGCGTTCATTAAAAACCAGTGCTGACCTTTATAATGAATAATGGATCGACGTGTCGGGTCGTAGTATGCCGTATCTCCTTCTCTGGAACCGGCTATGTTCAAATCCTGATGCCAGAACAGTCTGACATCACGTTCACCTCCGCGAAGATTGTGAACCTCAATTCTGCGCATATAGACGTCTGCACTACAGTCTACACAGTCATTACAGATCAATCGAAGTCCGAGTCCATGGTGCGTTAACTCCACATGGGTCACAAGAGTGTCATCTTCATAGTCAATGCTGCGTTCCCACCCATCATCCGCAACCCAGGACATATATCCATCGCACCAAACTCCAAAGCGTGAGGGATATCCCATTGTATGATTATATTGCCCCACAAAAGGGAAATAGAGTTCACGTAAATTGTAGCGGTCATCGAACGCTACCAGCAAATTGCC
Organism: bacterium; assembly: GCA_021805395.1. GTDB lineage: Bacteria > Armatimonadota > Chthonomonadetes > Chthonomonadales > Chthonomonadaceae > JAJZFJ01. Next base: position 84,048 of record JAJZFJ010000043.1, on the reverse strand, counting down.
GTTAGATAGTGGTATGTCGCGAGGCATTTAGAGTCACTCCATGACAGAAAATATATTGCCCTCGTTAGGGCTGAGGCGAGATTCCTATACGCCTGTGATAGACTTATTCCATATCATCGCAAGAATACTGAGATAAAGTTTCTGCTTGAACAAGTCCTTGGGAATATGATCATGAGCAGATCTACAGGATCACTGCTTTAGTCACCTTACATGAGTCCTGTGATACTAATTGTGTTAGTGTAATGTTAGGATGAGATCGATCAATACATTTAAGGCTCAATATGAAGTGCCATAATATGCAAAAAATGACAACAAATTGTTAGACATTTGTTGCACTACTCTCCCAACTAACTGAATCTTGATAATTGTGAACTAAAACAAGAGATCAGGATGATCATGGCTAATAGTCTGTGGATGTACTGTAGAAATCAAATCACTTGTATATTGAGTCGTATCGGCTAAGTCATGGTTTGATCGTATATTCAATTCAATGTTCCTATAATGTCCTAGGTTTGTTACTTCAATGGGTTAGATAGTGTCACATTCTATTGTGGCACCTAGCGAAAGAATATTTTCTCATCAAAGTATTTTCACTATTTTGGTATAATGGCATAAATATCATATAGTTTGATTAATAGGTAGAAATCCACTTTTGAGGTTTTTTGCTACACATATGTCAGGGAAATTCATGGGTAAGATCAAAAATGAGACTGAATATTTTAAATGTGCAATGCACAGGTTACGTGATGCAGAAAAATTGATGGAGTTAACTAATTCATCTTCAGGGGCACAAAAAGCTATCAGATTATACCGGCGTAGAGCAATATACATAGCAGGGTATGGAGTTGAGTGTATGCTAAAAGCATATATGATTCATACATATAATTGTAAAACATTATCTGAGGCGGCTGATAGGATACGTCAGAATGGCATCAGTGTAGGACAAATAGATAAAGGGTCAGCTGGACATAATATGATTCATCTCTATAACATATCTCTATTAGACAACTATCTGGCTAATGAACATCGTGAAGATATGGAGATATGTAAAACGGGGAATCAACATGGAGGTATGAACATTCAATTCCTGACGAAGAAGAAGCTAAACGTTTTATTGTAGCAGTGAAATCAATTGTAAACTGGGTAGCAGGAAGGATTAAAGCATAGTGACTACATCACATTTGAGTACAACTACGGCCTCTCACGCGGTATCTGCTCTACGCAAGAGTTTTCCATTCGATACTATCGCAACTGAACAGACCTATCTTGGTAAAATACATATAAAGATTATTTCAGAAAAATTTAATAATAAAACTGAACGTCAAAAACAAAGAATTGTCTGGAATATTCTTAAGAAAGAGTTAAATATTGAGGAAATTCAACTCATTTCACTTGCTCTGGCATATGGCACGGACGAATTATGAATATTCAAGATAATTATTCTGTTCTCTTAATTTTCAGTACTTTATATTACTCATAATAGATGTATCATATTCGCATCCATCCACTGATCTATATCAGTGAATGAGGTGAATACGCACATTCTATTTAATGGTTAATTTTAGAACCGGCCTATTCTGCTATAACCTACACATATACTTTATTGCAATAACAGAATATGCAGGGAGAATTCCTCAACTGGGTTTGGTTGATTAGACAGGCAATCTTTTCAATTACTTTGGCTTTAATATCCTGAAAACGCGGGTAGTGCCCCAATAGTCTCCGATATGTGGTTCTACTTTTCCATTAATCCCGCTCTTCCCCTGCCACAATTTACATGTACAACAATAAACAGTTAGGCTCTCCAAAACCTGACAGATGTATTCAACAGTTCGGTCCAGAGATTGTAACGAGGGTTTCATTTACTACTGACACCATGGGTTGAATGTCTGCTGCATATTCAGCATATACACGGAAAAGAGTCCGAATCTGTTTGTTTTCCACTAAGCATTCAAACCTACACTTCTTCTCAAATCTCGCCTGATAATGGTACACTTGCGTGCAATGGCAATGGAAACGACTACAACTCAAGATACCAAACATACTGCTGAACAAAGATATAAGCATGGCTTAATACTCATCTGCAGTTTAGTGATGATCATATTGTGGCTTCTTCAGGTCACACAGTATTTGAATGTCGCCGACGATGCTGGGAGGTATATGGTTCTTGGCGAATCACTTGCCAGGACCGGTGATCTACGGCTCATCAATGAGGTCCACAGACCGTTAGATACTCTTTATCCTCCTGGATTCCCTCTCATTATTGCTGCCTGTCTTAAAATAACAGGATGGCCGCCTGGCTCTGTTGTGATTCCAGTGAAGGTAATTTTGCTCGCAATGGCAATCCTTTCATTGCCATTCCTGTACCGACTATTCGAGAGGGCACAGCTCGGCAAGGCTGCTCTCACTGTGGGGATGCTGCTCTATGCAGCCTGCCCAGCTGTTATAGGCTATGCCAACGAGATCATGTCAGATCTGCCGCTTCTGGTATTCTGTGTGGCAGGAATTGCCCTTGTGGAACAGCACAGACCTTCACGATTTGCACTGATTGGGGCATTAATCTGCGCATTTCTGTCGTTTTACATGCGCACATCCGGCATTGCACTGCTCTTTTCATTCAGTATCTGGTATAGCTTCAAGTTTGGAAAAAAATGGGGACTGGCTGCATGGATTACACTTTTTCTGGCAGTTGGGCTATGGCTTGGCCGCAACCATATTGTGAAGGTGGACCATCCGAAGATAGTTTATACCAGCTATCTCAACCAGTTCACACTACGGGATCCCATGAAAATGGGGGCTGGGCGAATTCCTTTGAATCTATGGGGATTGGCAAGCCGCATCAAGTTCGGCTTTCCAACTTATATTGGCATGATTCCGCGTGCATACCTGTACCTCATGGCACCACCACATAAATGGCAGCTGGATCTGTTCTATGTGGTAGCTGTACCCTGGTGTCTCTTGTCTATTGCCGGAATGCTGCTGGCATGGAAAAAGGGAATGTATCTCACAGTGGGTTTCAGTATTATCTTCTGGTTGACTGCAGCACTATGGCCATGGCAAAACGCACGCTTTGTGTTTCCGTTAGTACCTTTCGAAATTTTCTTCGTGATGCTTAGTGCAGAATGGCTCCTTTACAAAATCCATTCCACGTCCGCAAGAATTACAATCGGAAGCTTTGCTCTTGGAGTTACCTTGTTTTACATAGCCAATGTAACAGCTCGTATCGACCACCAGGAACAGCAGCCTACAGTACCAGGCTACGCCATGGGTCGATCGTTGCCAGAAGCAGGGTTCTACGCAGCATGTGCATGGCTTCGAACTCATACCCCCCGTGCTGCACTTGTAATGGGCAAGCCTGCCTATCTGTTGCATCTATACAGCGGGCATCCCACCACGCAGATTGATCCTTCCAACAATGCACGCGGGCAGGAGCGTGCCTCAATAGAGCCCCAAAAGGTACAGTATCTTGTGGAAGATTCCTGGCCATTTGGTTTTGTTACTCACAAAATACTCGCCCCCTATTTCAAAAAGTATGGGAATCGATGGAATCTGGTTTGGAAAGATCCACGCTCAGGCGTAAAAATCTGGCAAAGAAAACCTGGTACTTACCCACCTGGAAAGTAGCATCGCGCCATCCGTAATAGTATCAGACTGCATCAATACACTCTTGCTCTGATCTCTTAAAGGTGACACATTGGCTTCCATTGCATCCTGCCCGCTTGTTAAACTCTCCATGCGCTCATCCAGCCTGCACCAAGCTATGCTATAATGAAATAGATCAAAATCACTCTATCGGAGTCTGAAACTTATGCCGCTCACTTCAGATGAGGTGCGAAAAGTAGCCCTGCTTGCTCGCCTTGAACTTCAGGATGATGAGATTGAAAAGCAGTCATCTGCCCTTAACAATCTGCTAGAACACATCAACGTACTTCAGAACGCAGACATTGAGCTTGTCAGCCCCACATCACACTCTATTCCAGTGGTAAACGTCCTCAGATCCGATAGTATAGTGCCGTCACTGGATAGATCGGTCGCGTTGAGCAACGCGCCGGAAGCTCGCGATGGATGCTTCCTGGTACCTCGTATTATGGACGGTGATGCGTGAGCGACCTATATACACTGACTGCTAATGAAGCTTCCAGAATGCTACAAGCTGGAGAGATCTCTGCGGTGGAGCTCACCGAAGCCTACATTAAGAGAATTGACGAAACAGAACCATCAGTACAGGCATTTATTACACGTACGACCGAACTGGCAATTAAGCAGGCTGAGCAGGTGGACAGACAGAGGCAGGCTGGAGATTCGCTGTCTCCCCTGGCTGGCATCCCGATTGCTCTTAAGGATAATTTGTGCACAGAAGGCGTTCTCACTACTGCAGCATCCAGAATTCTTCATAACTTTGTTCCCCCCTACAGTGCAACTGTTGTAAACAGGCTCGCTGATGCAGGTGCGGTATTTGTTGGGAAAGCAAATTGTGACGAATTCGCTATGGGTTCATCCACTGAGAACTCGGCATACCATGTCACAAATAACCCCTGGGATCTCAGCAGAGTGCCTGGCGGATCTTCTGGCGGCTCGGCAGCCGCAGTGGCAGCATGCCAGGTGCCGCTGTCGCTTGGATCCGATACAGGTGGCTCTATCCGGCAGCCTGCATCATACTGTGGTATCGTTGGCTTAAAGCCCACTTACGGCAGGGTAAGCAGGTTTGGCCTCATTGCCTATGCCTCCTCACTGGATCAGATCGGACCGTTTTCCCGGGATATCACAGACTGTGCGCTTCTCCTACAGGCAATTGCCGGGCATGACCCTCACGATTCAACCTGCCTGGATGTTCCGGTGTCTGATTACCTTTCAGCTGTCAGAAACCCGGATATACGAGGCATGAAGGTAGGAATTCCTGAGGAGTATTTTGGTCAGGGTGTGGCATCTGAAGTCGCGTCTGCTGTGCTGGCAGTCGCCAGAGAGCTGGAAGCACAGGGCGCAGTTGTCGAGCATTGCCACCTCCCGTCCACCTGTTATGCACTTGCAGCCTACTATGTAATTGCACCAGCTGAGTGCAGCAGTAATCTTGCCAGATTCGATGGCGTGAAGTATGGCCTGCGATCTACCGAGCTTGCCGGGCATATTGGCCTCAGTGAGAAAACGCGAGGCGAAGGGTTTGGAGCGGAAGTGAAGCAGAGAATTATGATTGGCACATATGTTTTATCTGCAGGTTATTACGATGCATACTACCGCCGTGCCCAGCAGGTGAGAACTCTTATTCGTAATGAGTTCGATCAGGCTTTTGAGAAATACGACATCCTTTTAACACCCACCGCTCCCACCCCGGCCTTTCGTACCGGAGAGAAATCTGACCCCATGCAGATGAAACTGGCGGATGTGTGTACAATCCCTGTGAATATGGCAGGCTTACCGGGAATCTCCATTCCCTGTGGTTTTGTAGACGGCATGCCCGTAGGTGTTCAGTTCATAGGAAAAGCATTCGACGAAGCGACCCTTCTTAAAACAGCTGCATCCTACCAACTGGCAACAAATTGGCACAAACGGATTGCCTCCATCCCCGGTTAACAGCTAGGTGTTATCTAACTTTTGCTTATAATTAGACAATTATGACCAGTAACTCTAGATTAGATTATCCTGTACTTTTCTAACTTCTGAGCTTTTAGAACAGTTAAGCAGATAGTTTCAGAACTGATCCAAACTTATATGACAGTTTGTGTGATAAAACATAAATAGATTCAAAGTTTATTTGATGGAAATTTAGGAATATCTCGAATTTGCACATTAACCTTCCTGAACTAACACTAATAGTCGGTGAGGCTGGTTCAGGCAAAACTGACATGCTCGTCGAGGCCTGTATCCAGTGCGAGGGAAACGCCCTGTTAATAACTGCTACGGATGGCCAGGCAAAACGGTGCAGCGAGATGATCCAGAGAAAAACTGGTGATAACGTTGAGAAAGTATCGCGAAGAGTTGTAGACATGCGTCACATGGTGTCAGAGAGTTGCGGTTCTAGACTGCATCCTATGCCATCTTCCCTACAGTTTTTCATATTGAATCAGATCATCTCGGATATGGTTCGGCCCGATGCATTTCTCGCAAATGCAGTGAAAGCTCCTGGTTTTGTGAAGGCATTAACCGAAGCCATTCGGGAGTGGAAGCTGCACCTCATTGAACCTCAAATGCTGCGTTCTCTGGGGAAACAACAAGAATCTGAATCGGTCGGATCAGGTGCAAAAATTCTAAATCTGGCAGATTTGTATGAGGCATACATCCAGTTTCTTAACACACATGATCTGGTAGATACTGAAGACATGATCAAAATCGCTGCAGAAAGAATCCATAACCAATCTGCTGTTATCCCGCATTCCCCCGCTCTCATAGCCATAGATGGTTATTACCGTATCACCCCAGCCCATGTTAAACTGATTGAGGCAATGGCAGCATCTACAGATTCGAAGATGCTCCTTTCTTTATGTCTGGATTCCTCCCGCCCCCTTCTTTTCACTGTTCCTGAAGAGACGAGACAACTTCTGAACCGAAATTTTCAATGTAAAGAAAAACAGATAAGCCCAGGCCACGCTGCAGCTACTGCTATACAGCTAATGCGCCACAGCCTCTATGGTACAGAACTTCCGTCCAGGGAACTGTGTTTGCCTGATAGTGAGACCATTGTTATGAATGCTCCCAACCTGTATGCAGAAGTTGAACTTGTCGCTCGAACTCTGTGTAATCTCCATGAAAAGGAGGGATATGAGTGGCAAGAGTGCGCTGTTATAATGAGATCTGTCACACAGTATGCAGAGCTGATACCTCCCATTTTTGAAAGGTTTAATATTCCTGTACAGCACGAAATCATGCTGCCTTTGCCACGCAATGCCGTGGTAAAAACATTACAGGCACTACTGAACACTATCATTCACGGCTGGCAGGGTGAGCATCTTATGACCGTTTTGAGATCCGATTATCTCGGACTGGATCGAAGTGATGTGGAGAAATTCAGAATGACCGCAACATCGTACAACATCCAGGACAGCAAAACAAGATGGCTGTGGCTTGCTCAAAAGGAGTGTCCTGATACAGATCTTCTAAATATCCTGATGCTCATAAAAGAGACTGAAAATACTATCATGCGTCTGAAAGATCCTAAGGACTTAAATGAGGCCATACACCACCTGCCAAAAGACTTTCACATTGAATCTTCCATAGAGATGGAAGAAGAGAATGAAAAAAATTGTGACAAAAAAATGATCAAGCTTGCACTGCAGGCGAGTGATCATCTTCTAGATATGTTTATGTATGCGAAACGGACCATTGTTGAACCATTTCACTATCTTGTCATGCTGCTCAAGTCGTGGGAGAATACCCCTTACGCAAATGAATCAACAAATTGTAATGCTGTTTCTGTACTGGAGCCATATCGAAGTAGAGACAAGTATTTTAAAGTGGCAATTCTAATGGGTTTGGTTGAGAAAAAATTCCCGCTTTATGAGGGTGAGGATCCGTTTTTACTGGATGACGAAAGGAATCTGCTGGTATCTCTCTATCCGCACCTTACACTCTCAACCTCCCGCACACATCAGGATGAAGAAAGACTTCTGTTTTATCTCGCTGCGACTGCACCTTCTGAAAGGCTTTTATTCTCATTTCCTCGCACCGATACTGAGAGAGACTGCATTCCCTCCTTCTATCTTACAGACATGCGTAACACCTTCAGACTAGGTGGATTTGAGCACGCAATCCGGGAGAAGCGGGTGTCGTTATCAGAGGTGGCTCCTCTCCTTCGGGATAGTGTGAATGAGCACGACAGCCTGCTTGCAGGATGCCTCTCTCTCTATAATGCAGCGGGATCTGAAAACGAAAAATCGACTGAAAAAGAGATGGCTTCGAAATATCTTAAAGCACAATTCCCAACATCAGAGAGCAGACAAAAACATAAATATCTTACTGCTTCACGACAGCTGCCCCCATATCCACAGCTTGATGAATATATCGTTCTGCAATCACTTCGTAGAAGAGGTCGGCCATTTAGTGTCACAGAGTTGGAGATATTTGCCATCTGCCCATTCAGACATTTTGCAATGTATACCCTTGGTCTCATAGCAGATGAGCCTCCATCACAGGAAAGAATTCAGTCCAATATACTTCATGCAGCACTCCGCAGGTTCCACTCAGGTTCTAATACTGCCTCAATTCTGGTTGGCATGCAGCAAGCTCTTGATATTGAGCTTGAAAAGGCTCAACTACTTCTAGGAAGCTCTTTCAAACTGACTTCTGTTCAATTGAAGCAGCATATGGAAGGTGCGGCTTACCGGGAAACGCTGTTTCAGCCTCTGTTCGATGCAGTCCCAAAACATAATGAACTTGCTTTTGGGATGCCGGGTGATACTCGCAATTTGGGTGATGAAGACAGAGATTCAAGCATGGAATCCCAATTCGATCCTGCATCCATATCCAACGTTCTGCATCTTGTAAACGAAGCAGAAGGCAAATCCATAGAGCTTTGCGGTGTAATAGACCGTGTGGACTTGTTACCGGATGGCAAATCTGCTCTTGTGATGGATTACAAGTTAAGATTTGCCCCAGATCTTCGCAGCCTGAAAGAGAAAATTATGGCTGGTAAAAATCTACAGTTACCAGTTTATATGCTGGCTTTAAGCACCCTCTGGCACTATGAACCGGTAATTGCGTGTTATGATGTAATGAATCAGCGAGGTCGTCCACGGCTATTTAGAAGTGAAAAAGGAAAGACCAATCTGAACCCTGTTCTTGATGTGGATTCCCCAGCACAGGTGATCCCCATGGGCAGTGAAGTTTGGAAGGATATACAGTATACTGCGGCTAATACGCTCATAGAGTTAGGAGTAAAGGCTCGTGAGGGTGAGATTACTCCAAAACCAGGGAAACATTGCAGAAACTGTCATTTTGGAGATCTATGCCGCGTATCTCTGCGCAATGAACATGACGGAGGAAAGGAAATTATTTGAGGACAAGGGCACGAATTCGGCACAAAAGACAGGAGCGAGTGCAAAGACAGGCTTCTAAAAGAATATGTGAAACACTCAGCAGTGATCAGAGACGTATACTCCAGCTGGCCAGCGTCAGCTATGGGGATGGGGAGATAGCTAGAGAACTTGCTCTCACGCCGGAGTATGTTGCTCACTTCACCAATGGACTTCTGCAACGATTAACGCATGAACAGCTTATTCCTTCTCCGGAATGGAGGAATGTAATTAAATGGGCAGAAGATGAAGGACTACTCATTCAGCAGAACATGCAGCAAGGGTCGTAGGCCAGTATCAGCTGCGAAAGTGACTGGAGTATAGCATGGCAGCTTGAAAAAATAAATGTAGTTAAGTTATTTGGCAGGATTCCAATATTGTAGGCCGCTCAGCGGGGTAATTTTCATAAAACCCGGTGATAGGTATAGGATGAATAGTGTTAAACTTGGGGAATAAATGCCTGTTGCCGAGTTGATAATTTGAAGATAGCGAGGCGTTAATGACAAATAACGATACACTTGCCCTGAGGCAAGAGAACTACACCAGACTGATCTATAAATTAGATAGAGTAATTGTTGTTTTAATGGTTGCAATCTTTCTGGTATTAAGTGGACCTGTGTGCATGGTTGTATGGCAGCAGTCACACCCAGCATCTGAAAGAACTGTGATATATACTTCTTTCGACAGGGCAGTGCTGGATTCCAAGAGATAAATGCTCGACTTAGCTGGAAAAAACAATTATAATTTGGAAACAAAAAATGGAGGATGATCTACTGGAAGAACTGTATCCTGCATGCGCATAGTTCTGAATTAACATGTTTGCGAAGATCGATCCTCCATTTTATACAGTAACAGCACGAACGTAAACTTTTATTATTGCTGCATTTCAATATTTAAGAGAAGGCTGAACTGGTGTTGACACGTGTTTAGAAACAATTTAAGTCAAACTGCTGCCTTCCATGCTAACAGAATACTTCTCCAAGGGTATACTATTATGCATGACAGATCAGGCCACAGAGCAAAACACCGGCCCGCATCGCCTTGCAACCCCCAAAGAGAAGGTTGTCAGGAAAAGTGGAAGCCCTCTCTACAGCGCATTCACCTTTGTTGGGGAGTGTTGCTCACTATTCGGCGAATCGATGGTCGCGTTTTTTCAGGGCAAAGTTAGCTTCGCAGATCTCCTCAATCAGATGGCTGCGGTTGGTGCAGACTCAGTTGGAATAGTAGTTCTCATCTCATTTGCCACCGGTGCTGTCTTCTCGTTCTACATCACCACAATATCACTCGTAGTAGGTTTCACAGGCTTTGTAGGGTCCGGAGTTACCTATGCTTTTCTAAATGAACTCGGCCCAGTGCTCGGAGGAGTGGCCTATGCCTCAAGAGTTGCCAGCTCTGTGGCCGCCGAAATTGGCTCCATGGTTGTTACTGAGCAGGTAGAGGCTTTACGGTCGATGGCTATTTCCCCTATCAGATACCTTGTTGCACCTCGTGTAATCGCTTGTGCTGTAACCATGCCTCTTCTAGTTGTTGTGGCAGATTTTATCGGGGTATCAGCAGGCTACTTTTTTTCAGGTTTCAGCGGAGTAGCACATGGTGACTACATCAACTCCATCTATTCTTTCATAAAACCTGGCGACCTTACTACTGGTCTTGTCAAATCGATCTGGTTTGGAATAGTCGTAGGGGTTGTCTCCTGCAGGCAGGGTCTGAAAACATCTCGCGGCGCAACAGGTGTAGGCAAGGCAACAACTTCTTCTGTGGTAATATGTGTGGTGCTCATATTTGTATCAGATCTGGTGCTAACCCACATTATTACAGGTGCACATACCACCTGATGAGCACAATAGTTTTAGAGGACGTATGCTACTCTGTAGCCGGTAATGCGATACTGAAAGGTGTGAACCTGGAAGTTAAAGAGGGCGAAATTGTATCCATTATGGGGCAATCCGGTAGTGGAAAAACAACACTACTAAAATTGATGACAGGTTTGCGCAGGGTTACCTCGGGTAAAATTATAATAGAAGGCACAGACATATCCTGCCTGACAGAGAATGAACTTGAAAAGGTGAGGCTCACCACAGGGCTGGTTTTTCAGTATGCAGCCCTCCTGGACTCATTAACCGTAAGAGACAATATTGTCTTTGGAATAGTAAGACACCAAAAAAAGTCTTCCAAAGCGGAACTGGACAAATTAGTTGAACAGCTTTTGACTGAAGTACAGCTTTCACCCGAAGTTGCATCACAATATCCTTCTGAACTGTCTGGAGGAATGCAGAAACGAGTGGGACTTGCACGAGCTTTAGCAATGAAACCGTCGGTACTGTTCTATGATGAACCAACGAGTGGACTGGATCCTGTAACGAGCCACGCAATCGACACTCTCATTGTGCACACACGAAACCAGAGGGAAGTGACTTCTGTTGTTGTTTCGCACCAACTCTCTTCTATCTTTCGTATTTCAGATCGTGTGGCACTGCTGGATGGCGGGGTTGTAAGAGCATTCGGAACATCCGAAGAACTGCATGCCTCCAGTGACCCGGTACTACAAGAATTTCTCCAGTCTGACATTGTGCCAATAGCCCAAGGTGAGGAGCGTCATCAGAATAATGGAAGTTAAGTCTGCTTCGAAAGTAGGATTCCTCGTTGTAATCGTGGGCATTCTGGCTGCTGGAATGTATCTCTATCTGTCCCACATCAGCCCTAACAGTTATCTCGTTAAAGTTACCTTTTCAGATACCCGCGGCTTAACCAATCAATCTATCGTTCGTATGCAGGGAGTACCGATTGGTGAAGTGAAGAGCATAAAACTGAACACAAGAACCCAGCCATTCGAGCCCGTAGTGGTTGTCTCTGTTCAGAGAAAATACCGTATTCCCTCCAACTATGTTTGGGTAATATCTTCAGGCCTGTTGATCAACTCGGCAACACTCACCATATCGCCGCCGGCTACGGGAGCACCCGGACCAGATCTGGCAATGAATAATACCGCTGTCGTGCAGGGACATGTGCCAACAGACCTGCTGGCCTCAATCAGCCCAAAGCTATCGGGAATGGTAGGAAATGCCGGAGAAACCCTTAGCGACTTACGACAGCGCATGAATGTGCTCACATCACAGCTTCATGTACTCATAAAACATACCGATACACTCGTACAGCATACGGACTCCACACTTGCCAGCGCTCATAATCTCATCTCAGATCCTGAAATGCAGCACGATCTAAGAGGCACCATCACAAACTTCCATACCGTCTCTCAACAGGCTGTCATCACTTCCCGCTCTCTCAGTAAACAGCTCACCATGCTGCTGAAGAACGGCAACGGCCAGATCAGCAGACTAACCACTGCTACCACACATCTCGTTGACAATCTGGGACAAACGCTGGATGATGCCCGTACCGTTGTACAGAAGCTGGAGCAGCAGGTTAGTAATCCTCGCCTGCAGAGATCCCTGCAGGAGACGCTCGAGCTTGCAAGTTCTACCCTGGCAAGCGTACGACAGATCACCGGTGATATTCACAGAGTAACAGGTAACCCAGAGCTTGCACCAGATTTGCAGCAGACAGTGGAAAACCTCAAGATAACAACCGCCAAAACTGCAGATGCAATGCAAAGGGTTGATGCTATGCTTCAGAAGTTTCAGCACTCTGTGAACAACAAGGGTGGCATTCATGCTCCAAAAGTAACCGGAACAGTAGACGTTTCCGAACAGGCTAACCCTGGCAGATTTCGGGTAGATGTAAATGGATCGGTCCCACTGAACGCTAAATCCGACCTGATTATGGGACTGTATGATCTGGGTGAAGATACCAGACTGAACCTGCAGCTTGGAGACCATGTATCTTCACACCTGATGATGAGATACGGACTGCACGCTGGAACACTGGGCATCGGATCAGATTATGCACTCTCACCGTCTGTACTTCTGGATGCTGACCTTTTTAATACCCATCAACCGAGACTTGACTTGAGGGCATACTTCAGGGTAAATAATAACGCTTCTATTTGGCTGGGCGGTGATAGTTTAACAGGGCATCCTGTTCCACTCATAGGCGTACAGTTAAAAGAATAAATTTTATTTTGGGTATGAGAGCTTCTAGATCAGCACTGTGGATCTTGAAATTAGAATGCAGTCAGCTAATGGCTCCTCTATGATACCGCTCCATCTGGAGCCAGGAGATTTTCATGAAAGTGATCCTTACACGCGATGTACCGCGAGTTGGTAAAGATGGTGAGATAGTGGTTGTAGCAAATGGGTATGCACGCAACTACCTGTTCTCTCGTCAGCTTGCAGTTCCCGCTCGAGGAGCAGCTATTCGCGAGCATCAAAATCGAATAGACAGAGAGATATCCAAAGCCCAGGAGCAGCTCACAGCTGCAAAACAAAACTCTGAAAAGATCCAGGGTTCAGAAGTTGTGGTGATTGTTCGAACAGCTCCCAAATCAACTCGCCTCTTCGGATCGGTCACTGAGGCTGACGTTGCAGAGACGATTGAATCCACTCTGGGTGTATCAGTAGATAAGCGCAAGATCAATCTCATTGATCCAATCAAGATTACTGGCACCTATCCCCTATCAGTCAAACTGCATCCAGATGTAGTTGCTTCATTCACCCTTTATGTTCTTACAGAAGAACAGAATGCTGCCAGATTGAATGACTTGAAAATAGCTGCAGAAAAAGCCGCTGCTGAAGCTGCTCAGGCTGAAACAGCAACAGTTACAGCTTAGGAATTATCTACAGAGCGCCTTTATAGAGAGGGTAAGCAGTTCTTGCTTCCCTCTCTCACTATTTATGGAGTATCCAGTTGTCTTCTGATAGAATACCTCCTCATAGTTATGATGCTGAGCAGGCTGTACTGGGATCGATGATGCTTGAGAGAGCAGCAGTTGAACGTGCATCAGAGATTCTCAAACCAGACGATTTCTACAGGGAAGTTCACCGAACTCTATTTGAAGAGATGGTAGCACTCTCTGAAAAAGATGAACCAATTGATATCATTACTCTTTCCGATGCTCTCAAAGGAAGAGGAAAGTACGATCATGTTGGTGGTCTGGCATACCTCCAAACTCTTCTTGATGCTCCTGCCACCGCTGCCAATGTCGAGTACTACTGCAGACTGGTTGAAGAGAAATCAGTTCTAAGAAGGTTAATGGATGCCGGCACAAGAATACAGGGACTTGCTTACTCTGAATATGACAATGTGGGGGATCTTGTAGATTCTGCAGAACGAGTGGTGTTCGATGTAGGTCAGCGGCGTATGGGTCAGTTTTTCTTCGAAATCCAGCCGCTTTTAAATGCTGAACTGGATAGAATTGAGCAGCGAAGTCAATCCAATTCCCGAATGACCGGCCGCGTTACTCCTTTTGATGATCTGAATTATAAAACTGCTGGCTTGCAGCCATCCGATCTTATTATTGTTGCAGCACGCCCCGGTATGGGTAAAACAAGTCTCACCGTTCAGATCGCCCAGTATATAGCGATGGAAGAAAAGATACCCGTTGCGATCTTTAGTCTCGAAATGTCTAAAGAACAGCTTGTCACACGTATGATCTGTTCCGAATCACGGGTGGATGCTCACAGGTTAAGAACAGGCTACCTCACAAACGACGATTGGCAGCATGTGGGTGAAGGTATCAGCAGACTTGCCGATGCTCCAATATTCATTGACGATTCGCCAGATATCTCCGCACTCGAAATGAGAGCCAAGTGTAGAAGACTGAAAGCTGAACGGGGTTTAGGTCTGGTTGTGATAGACTATCTGCAGCTTATGCGCTCATCATCCAACCGAAAGAATGAGAACCGTACCCAGGAGATCTCAGAAATAGCCAGATCGTGTAAAAGCCTTGCCAGAGAGCTCACGGTCCCGGTCATTGCCTTGTCGCAACTCTCCCGCGCTGTAGAGAGCCGTCCAGACAAGCATCCCATGCTCTCCGACCTCCGTGAGTCGGGATCGATTGAAGCTGAGGCAGATATGGTTATGTTTATCTACAGGGATGCCTACTACAAGATGAAAGAAGAGGACACAGGTGGGGAGGAAGTTACTCAGCGTGAGGGTCCTGCTCTTGAAGAGACGGAACTGATAATAGCAAAACACAGAAACGGTCCAACTGGCATGGTTAAAGTAGGCTTTATTCCCGCCTTCACCCGTTTCGAGAACCTTGTTCATTCTTATGGAGGGGCTGAATAAGCAAATACCTTCTCTTACTGTACAGCTGATTCATGTCTATCCAGAGATGCTGTTTCGTCTATATGCTCTCAGATTGCAGCAGGTTCATCCCTGCATTCGGTAATATGAACTTGTGGACTTCAGCTAAACAGGCATATCCATTTCATCTGGTTGTGTTTCTCCAGAGGTTCCAAAACCTTAACTTAATCATTTGTAATGAGGTTATTGTAACCGTCAAAAACTAAAGCAGGAGGACGAGTATGCGAGTATTAGTCGTGGGTGCTGGGGGCCGTGAACATGCATTAACATGGAAAATAGCTCAAAGCGAAAGGGTTGAAGCCCTGTTTGTTGCTCCGGGGAACGCAGGGATGGCACAAATTGCCACATGTGTGGATATTGAACCAATAGACATAGAAGGGCTAGCGGCATTTGCTGTTAAGAATGATATTGAACTCACTGTAGTTGGACCGGAAGCTCCCCTCATCTCCGGAATTGTTGACCTGTTTGAAGGTCGCGGACTTCGTATATTTGGACCCTCAAAAGACCCGGCACGGATTGAAGGCAGCAAAGCATTTGCCAAACATGTAATGCAAACATCCGGAATCCCGACTGCAAAATACTGGGTCTGTGATACCCCTTCCGTTGCCAGAGCCAGATTAGCAGACCATTTTCAAAATAGTGAAGCCGGTGCTGGAGTTGTTATTAAAGCTGATGGACTGGCTGCAGGAAAAGGTGTTGTGGTTTGCCAAACTCCAGAAGAGGCTGAAAGCGCAATCGAAGCAATGATGGTAGATAAGGTATTCGGCGACGCTGGCAACCATGTAGTAATTGAAGAAAGACTTGAAGGTCCTGAGGTCTCGATGATGGTAGTCACCGATGGGAATACCATTGTCCCGCTGCTTCCATCACAAGATCACAAACGCATATTTGATCACGATAAGGGACCAAACACTGGTGGAATGGGTGCATACTGCCCTGTTCCATTCCTCACCGCTGAAACTACTCAACTGATTATAGACACCATCATTAAACCAGCAGTGAGTACGATCAGAGAGCTGGGCATCCCCTACCGTGGTGCGCTGTACGCAGGAATAATGCTCACTAAAGACGGCCCCTACTGCATTGAATTTAACTGCAGGTTTGGTGATCCTGAAACTGAGGCTGTTCTACCTATGCTGAAGAGTGATATTATTCCATTACTTATGGGAACGCTGGACTGCACGCTGGAACATGTAGAGGTAGAGTGGCATGAGGGAGCAAGTGTATCAGTAATTGCTGCCTCAGGGGGATATCCTGGCGCATACAAAACAGGAATGCCGATTACCGGACTGCAGGAAGCATCTGGGGTTGAGGGATGTACTGTGTTCCATGCAGGAACTGACTTAACTGATGGTGTGGTTACAACAGCAGGTGGTCGTGTGCTGGCTGTTACAGGTTTGGGACAGGACGTGCGCCAGGCTGCTCTTAAAGCATACGAGAGCATGACGCACATAAAGTTTGAAGGTATCCAGTTCAGAACCGATATTGGCTCCAAAGCGGAGAATTAACCTCAGACACCACCCTTAACTGAATGGATTACATTGATTGGTGTGTTATCCTTCACTGGTGTTAATCGAGCCCTATATCCTGTTGAATGCGAGACTGCTCTGCTCAACATCCTGTGACCAGCCCTTCTGGCATCCATTTGTCTTAGCGTTACCACGTTCAGATGAACCTGACTGATATCTCCATGATAGAAAACATCTGCTATCATCTTACTTGCTCTGTTCACATCTGTATACACAAAGCTTCTTCCCTGTGTGACAGGAAGAATGTTGAGATGGATGTTGGTCTTGGGTACAGTAGTAGCCCAGTGCAGCAGTGACAGCATCTGCTCATCGGTCATATTCGACTGGAGATTATCTGTTACAGCATTTAAAACTGCGGGTAATGCAAGGAAATTGGATGGTGATTCAAGCTGCTTGCGTAGAGCTTCGAGAAACTCCTGCTGTCTCTCTTCACGAATAATGTCAGAATCACAGTGACGAATTCTAACAAATCCCATTGCCTGATAACCATTTAAGTGCTGAAACCCTGGTTTAAGATGTATATGCAGATCAGCCCAGTTATCATCATAATTTAATGACTTGTCTACATAAAGATTCACACCACCTACAGCATCCACTATCTTCTGGAAGCTGCTGAAATGAGCGGCAACCGTATAGTCTGGTGTGATGCCATAATCGGCAGCTATCACCTCATCAGAAAGCTGATTGCCTCCCCACTCATGAGCAGCATTGATCTTGCTTATCCCTCTATGCCCTGGAATTCTTGATGCAGAATCGCGAGGTATGGAAACAATATCTATCTGGTTGGTATCGAAATTAACATGGCAGAGCATGGTTGCATCACTGCGGCCGTTGCTGGTTGGGATAGGTATGGGTTTACCAGGATAGTAATCTGCATCGCAGCCCATTATCAGCAGATTCATGCTGTGTACACCGGGAAACTGCTGAGCTGGATTGTATATCGCCAGAGGATCACCAGACTTGATAGTTTTGGCAAGGTTGGAAGGCTTGAGCCAGTTATCTGCAAGTTCACGGATTGCGGGACTGCTGTAGTAAAACTTGCCTGCAACTGCGCCTGTAACGGCAACTACACTACAAAAACCGAGGAGTATAAACATCCTTAGTTTCCGTGCTCTGCTCTTCATCGTGCTCTTCTCCTGCGACATGTTCCTTGTGCTGACCAGTTAAACCGGAACGTCATTTAGGATACAGTCTTGAAATTGTGGTTATTTCCAGGAAGTTTGCTCTCTTAATTAATGAGAGTTTTACAAGCCAAACCTGGAATCTACTTGACTGGTATGGCACCTTATGGCACTATTCAATCATGACATTATACAACAAATCAGATAATAAACTCACTAAAAGTGTTCTAAGAGTTCCATTCGATAGTTTGACACTTCGGGCGGTAACGAATGAACTTTCGAATCTCTTAATCGGTGGTCAAATTCAGGAAATCAGACAACCAGATATCAATACGCTCTTTTTGAATATACGTAATAATGGGAAGTCTCATCACCTATTGCTGAGCTGTCACCCACAAGATGCCCGAATTCATCTCACGCAGAGCAGAACTCCAAACAGTCCTGTACCTTTCTCATTCTGTATGGCTCTTCGAAAGCATCTGGAAAATCGGAGGGTTCTAAATATCCAGCAGCAAGGGTTTGATCGTATTTTACATATCACCGCGGGCGGTTCTACCGAGGCTCCATTCACTCTTATTGCAGAGCTTATGGGAAAACACTCAAATCTTGTTCTTGTGGATTCTGAGTTTAAAATTATGGACTCAGCACGCAGGATCAGCAAGCGTATAAACAGAGTACGAGAAACCTTACCAGGTCATACTTATATGCCTCCCCCCGAGCAGTCAGATAGGCTTAGCCCCTTTGCTGAGGGCTCAATCGATGCTATCCTGCGTGAAATTCCGGAGATGGACTTCCAGAAGCCTAAAGCTCTAACGGAAGCTCTCATGCAGATCTATGAAGGAATGTCTCCCTTTCTTGCTAAAGAGATCGAGGCTCTTGCAAGGTCAGAAGATTCGTGGGAAGCCGGAATCAGCAAGGCATGGGAATCCATAATTCTCCCTTCCGCCGTGTTACAGTTCAAACCCGTTATGCTTCTGGATGGTGATGGAAGCCCGATAGGCTGTTATCCATTCCCAATCTGTCAATCAACTCTGAAGCAGAAGAGTGTTCAAAGTCTATCTATCGGTCTAGGCGAAGCATGGGAGGTAATCTCTTCGCATAAAATCGTGGAGAAAGCATACAAGGAGACTTCTCAGCGAATTCACAAAGAGCTGCAAAGGGTGGAACGGCAGATAGCGGCGGTTAACGAAGCTTTGAAGGAGTCTGCACGATATGAAGAGTTCAGGCAGCATGCTGAGTTAATACTGGGGAATTTATGGCAGATAGGTCCTGAAACTGCTGAAGTAAAACTGCTTAATTACTTCCTTGACGATCCGGTAGAGATCACACTGCAACTTGATCCCACACTTACGCCGCAGCAAAATGCCGAGCATCTATTCTCTCGTTACAAACGGGCAAAAGAGGCAGAGGCTGGTGAGATGGAGCGTATGTCAATCCTCAAAGAAGAACGTGAGAAACTTCTGAATGCCCTCTCAAAAATGGAAGGAATGGAAGAAAAGCAGCTTTTCGATAATCTTACTGATAGCCTGCTGCGTGAAGGGCTGATAAAACAGACGCTGGAACCCGAGCCATCTGCGGGTAAGAAAAAACAGGAGTTTGAAGGTCACAAAATAAGGAGAATTATAACCCAGGAAGGTTATGAGATATTGGTGGGAGAGACAGCCACCGCAAACGACTATCTGACACTCAGAATTGCATCTCCAAACGACCTGTGGTTCCATGTTCGAGCTGCAGCTGGTTCTCACGTTGTGTTAAGAACACATGGAGAACCCACTCGAGTACCAAGATCAGTTCTAATGCGGGCTGCAGAGGTGTGTGTTCAGCATTCGTCACAAAAACATGCCTCACTAGTATCTGTTGATTACACTTTAAAACGATATGTGAGAAAACCTAGAGGAGCTGCACCCGGGGCTGCCGATTATACAAGAGAGACAACAATAGACATTGAGCTGCATGGGTGAAATGTGAGGGGACTAAATGCCAGGAAGGGGACTCGAACCCCTGACACGCGGATTTTCAGTCCGCTGCTCTACCAACTGAGCTATCCCGGCTTTCCAGTTGGTATTATGCTGGAAAGGTTTGGGATGTGTCAAGAACCCATATTCAATCTGCTTTGAAACATGTCTGCATCTGCATAATCTTTTGTTGTTCCATTCTCACGCCTGTTCCGGACGAGATCCTGTAATCCTATCACTGGAATTCTCATTTCACTAACTTCAACAATTATTCTATTTAGACCTGCCGAACTATAATCCACACCGTCAATTGATGTTAGTATGTCGATACGTCTGGGAGCATTGCCGGTTTCAAGAACGGTGTCGCCTGCAATAAAATCTGTTTCTGAGATATCCTGCATAGGTGCACCACACTCCTGTAATGCTTATAAGATTCGTGCTGCACTCTCAGGTTCAGTACTAACCCACAGATGCATATCTCCTGTGGCTCGCAGTGTCCCATGTACTGCCATTGCAAAAGCACCCATGAAAAGAAAGTCAACCTCTGCGGATATAAACGAAGAGAGAATGTCTTGGAAGTCTGGATTCATCTACTGGCTGTCCTTTGAATGCCCACACATCTCGTGTCAGCTCGCAAACCATTTCTATCCTCTGTGACGGTGATAGATGAGATACATCATCATATTCATCAGGATGAAGAGGTGTTTTCTTAATGCGATAACTACTTCTATCGGGCATGTTTAACAGTTCCTCCATACTACCCAGGCATCTCTTATATCTGAACACGATAACATACACAATTGCAGCATATTAACAGAACTTCATTAACTAAACGGGATCAGACCGCTAGAGGTCGCTTCTGTCCATCCTTTGATAGTAGCATATCGAAATGATTAGAGATCATTCCTGAAACAGAGTTAAAGCTCCGGCAAATATACCACTGCGGGTCATCTTTACATAACACACGAAGCGACTTTTGAGTGCTTATGGATCATCCGGAGTTATTAAGCGATATTTAATGCATCATCAAATCAAACCGATCTAGCTATTAATTCAGCAAAGGTCACATTGAGCTGTATTTTAAATTGTGAAGATATCATATGATGAGATACTGTTTTAGAATAAAATTAGAGCGAAAGAAACTTTCTGTAATTTGTAATGAGATGTTTGCTGTTTATTATGACATGTCAATTTTATAGCTTGCATTATATGACGCTATTGTTAACTGTTTTCAGACTTCAAACTTGACGCATATCAGGGTCAGGTGGTATATTAAACCATACTCGGCGTGCTTTCAGCCGCCGAGTTAAAGTTTGCCTGCTAACTGGGCAAACACAAAATATGGGGAGATACCCGAGTGGCCAAAGGGGACTGACTGTAAATCAGTTGCGACAGCTTCAGAGGTTCGAATCCTCTTCTCCCCACCATATATACCGCCCACATAGCTCATCGGCAGAGCACTTCTTTGGTAAAGAAGAGGTACTGGGTTCGATTCCCAGTGTGGGCTGGTCTCCGATTATAAGCACCTGGAAATGATTACGCCATAAGCGCACCAGGCAACTTTCGAACAGTTCACCACAAATTAGTGGAGGAGAAGAGGCTCTCATGGGCAAGCAGAAGTTTGAGCGAACCAAGCCGCATGTAAACATCGGCACCATCGGTCATGTAGACCACGGCAAGACATCACTTACAAGTGCAATCACCCGCGTGCTTGCAGAACATAATGGCAGCAAAGCCCTTAAGTATGATGAGATCGACAGCGCACCTGAAGAGAGAGCGCGTGGAGTTACCATCAACGTATACCATGCCGAGTATGAGACAGACAGCCGCCACTATGCACACGTCGACTGCCCTGGCCATGCCGACTACATCAAGAACATGATTACGGGTGCTGCCCAGATGGATGGCGCAATCCTTGTTGTCTCCGCAGCAGACGGCCCAATGCCCCAGACCCGCGAGCACATTCTGCTTGCGCGTCAGGTAGGTGTTCCTTATGTGGTGGTATTCCTTAACAAGTGCGACATGGTAGACGATGCCGAGCTTCTTGACCTGGTTGAACTTGAAGTTCGCGAACTGCTCTCCAAGTACGATTTTCCTGGCGACGATATCCCTGTTATCAGAGGGTCTGCAACAGAAGCTCTTCTGGCTCCAGAGTCAACGCGAGCTAATCCTGCCAACGCCAAGATCTGGGAACTGATGGACGCAGTGGATGCCTACATTCCAACTCCAGAGCGCGATGTTGAGAAGCCGTTCCTTATGCCTGTTGAAGATGTCTTCACCATCACTGGTCGAGGTACAGTCGTAACCGGTAGAGTTGAGCGCGGAACCCTGAAGCTGAACGAGCCAGTGGAAGTAATCGGATTACGTCCTACACGTGCAACCATTGCAACCTCACTGGAGCAGTTCCACAAGATCTGCGACATCATCTACGGTGGTGACAATGCAGGCGTACTGCTTCGCGGTGTGAACAGAACCGATGTAGAGCGCGGTCAGGTTGTCGCTAAGCCCGGCAGCATTAAGCCACACACCAAGTTCCAGGGTGAGATCTATATCCTCACCAAAGAAGAGGGTGGAAGACATAAGCCACTTCACAATGGCTATCGACCCCAGTTCTACTTCAGAACGACGGATGTTACCGGAACCATGCACCTGCCAGAAGGCATTGACATGGTAATGCCTGGAGACAACGTTAGAATAACTGCCGATCTTGTTCAGCCAATTGCAATGGAAGAGGGTCTTCGCTTTGCAGTTCGAGAGGGTGGACACACAGTGGGTGCAGGCGTTGTAACCAAAATCTTCGAATAGATTAGAAGTTTAAAGCCGGCGGCATAAGCAGCCGGCTTTTAATGTGTGCGGGTGATTTAATTCACAGCACCGAAGGAGAGATAGTATGAACAGCATGGTGCGCCGAAGCAAGGTGCGTATCAGACTACGAGCATTTGACCACAGAATCCTGGATCAGTCTGTAGAGAAGATCGTGGATACAGTCAAACGCACAGGTGCACGACTATCCGGACCAGTACTGCTTCCAACCGAGAAGCATATTGTGTGTGTAAACCGTGGTACCACCATTGATAAAGAGAGTATGGAGCATTTCGAACAGCGTACTCACAAAAGGCTCATAGATATTCTGGAGCCAAGTTCAAAAACAATAGATGCACTTATGCGTCTGGATCTGCCTAGCGGCGTTGATATTGCAATCAAGCTCTAGTCAGAATATATTAAGGAGATAGTAGAGTGGTCGACACAATTCTGGGCAGAAAGATCGGCATGACACAGATCTTTGACGATTCTGGTCAGGTAGTACCGGTCTCCGTGATAGAAGCAGGCCCCTGCATTGTCACGCAGCTCAAAAGTGTTGAGAATGATGGCTATACTGCCATCCAGGTCGGTTTTGGCGATATCCGCCCCCGACTTGTCAACAAACCAAGATCGGGGCAGTTTACCAGTGCCGGAGTATCTGTCATGCGATTTCTTCGAGAAATCAGAACAGACAATCCTGGCGCTTATAAACATGGTGACGCAATTAAATGTGATATTTTTCAACCTGGTATGAGAGTTAAAGTAACCGGTACCTCAAAAGGTAAAGGATACCAGGGAGTTGTGAAGCTGTACCATTTCCACGGAGGAGATGCCACACACGGTTCAACAATTCGTAGAAAACCGCAGTCGGGTGGTGCAACAGATGCTGCACGTACATTTAAGGGAACTCGCAAACCTGGCCAGATGGGTAACAAACAGGTTACGGTTCGCGGCCTTAAAATCATCCGTGTGGATGCAGAAAAAAATCTATTGCTTATTCAGGGAGCAGTTCCCGGTACAGATGGAACTCTTCTCACAATACAGCGCTTAGAACAGCGCTAGGAGACACACCGACATGGCTAGTATACCAATGTATAATATGGAGGGCGCAGAGGTCGGTAACCTCAGTCTGCCCGACGCCATCTTCGGCGTGGAATTCAACAAAGCGCTGGTTCATCAGGCTATTGTTGCCGAAGAGGCAAATTATCGACAGGGAACTCACAACACTAAAGTTCGACACGATGTGCGTGGTGGTGGACGCAAGCCCTGGAAACAAAAAGGTACGGGAAGAGCCCGACAGGGAACCATTCGCGCCCCACAATGGAGAGGTGGTGGTGTTGTGTTTGGACCTCATCCACGTGATTACAGGAAAGATCTGCCAGTAAAGATGAGACGTGGTGCCATGCGCTGCGCATTATCCAGTAAAGTAGCAGACGGTTCCATGATAGCAATTAATGCATTTAATCTTCCTGGTGAAACACCTAAAACAAAAGAGGCAGTGGCTGTATTGAAGGCTCTGGGAGTGCATGAAGCACGCAAAGTACTCATTCTTGTAGCCGAGTACGATACGAAATCACACATTTCGACCAGAAATCTGCACAATGTAATGCTCAGATTTGCCCCTAACTTCTCAGTGAGAGATGTATTAACAGCACATAAGATTGTGATTGTTGCCTCTGCTGTAGAAAAAATTGAAAGTGTGTGGACACCAGCCAATTCAAATAACAATGAGGAGGTGGCGGCATGATTGATCCCCATCTGATCGTTGTGCGCCCGCTTCTCACCGAAAAGTCGAGTGCACAGGCAGCTCTTAACAAGTTCCATTTCAAGGTAGCTATGAATGCCACCAAGATTGATATTGCTCATGCCATAACGCTCATCTATGCTAACCAGGGTGCCAAAGTGCTCGCTGTGAATACGCTGCATGTTAAGGGTAAGAAGAAGAGAGTACAATCTAAAGGCGGAAAACCAGGATATTCACCAAACTGGAAGAAAGCTATTGTAACAACTGATCGCCCCCTCGTTCTCTTCGAGGGAATGTAGTGCAGACCGGAGAACCAATAAATGCCAGTTCGTAAATTAAAACCTACTACCCCGGGTCATAGGTTCCGATCTGTTTCTACATATTCGGAACTCACCAGACAAGAGGGTAAAAATCGAACAGTCGATCCTCATAAGCCACTTCTTGAACCTAACAAGAAAAGTGGCGGAAGAAACAACAAGGGTCGCGTTACCACCCGCTTTAGAGGCGGCGGTAACAAGCGAATGTACAGGGTAATCGATTTCAAAAGGAACAAAATTGATGTTCCTGGTGTGGTGCTTACCATAGAATACGACCCTAACAGAACATGTCGAATCTCTCTGGTGGAATACGCCGATGGTGAGAAGAGATATATTCTTACGCCTATCGGTCTAAAAGAGGGAGATAATGTTATCTCCAGCGAAGGTGCGGATATCCGTCCAGGAAACTGCCTTCCTTTGAGAGCAATTCCAGTTGGAACCACAATCCACAATGTGGAGCTTTACCCTGGTCGAGGCGGGCAACTTGTTCGCTCAGCAGGTGTGGGTGCGCAGCTAATGGCTAAAGAAGGAAAGTATGGACAAGTTCGCCTTCCTTCAGGGGAAACCCGCTTAATCCTGCTGTCCTGCTATGCAACTATTGGTCAGGTAGGAAATCCAGAGCACGAGAACATCTCGCTGGGTAAGGCAGGAGCAACACGGTGGAAGGGAAGACGAGGTCACGTTCGAGGTGTAGCAATGACACCAAGAGACCACCCACATGGTGGAGGTGAAGCTCAGAGCCCAATTGGACGACGTAAAGGTCCTGCAACCCCGTGGGGTAAGCCTGCACTGGGCTATAAGACTCGTAACAACAAGTCGACCGATAAATTTATCGTGCGCCGGCGTAACCAGAAATAGCGGGGAGTGAAACTTGGGAAGATCAGTTAAGAAGGGACCGTATGCGGATCCCAAACTTCTTGATAAAGTAAGAGGCATGAACGTCAGAAACGAGAAGAAGGCAATTAAGACCTGGTCTCGAAGATCGACGATATTCCCTGACTTTATCGGTCATACATTCCTGGTACACGACGGGAGGAAACATATCCCGATCTTTGTTACTGAGAATATGGTTGGTCACAAATTGGGCGAATTTGCCCTCACACGCACGTTCCGTGGTCATGCTGGCCAGCAGGTGGAACGGCGCTCCCACATTAAATAGAGGTCTCTAAAAATGAGTAACGATTTAGACATAGCGGTGCAGGAGCGCCCGCGCGTTCACCGCGAGCATCGCAAGCGGTTCCGCGGCCGCAAAGTAGATGATAACCAGGCTCAGGCTGTCACAAAGTTTGTGAGAGTACCACCTCGCAAAGCCAGACTGGTGATGGATGCAGTTCGTGGTCAGTATGCTGCTGATGCAGCTGCACTCTTAAGGTATGTGCCAAACAGGGCAGCCACCTTTATTGAGAAGACTCTTATGTCCGCAGTTGCAAATGCAGTGAACAATCATGGACTGGATGCTAACAGACTGAAGCTGGTTGAGTGCCGAGTGGACGAAGGTCCCCGCATGAAACGCATGCAGCCAAGAGCTCAGGGAAGAGCCTACCGCATTCTCAAGAGAATGAGCCACATCACGATTACAGTCGAAGAGGTTGAGCCAAAGCCCAGAAAGCCAAAGAAGACTGTAACCAAGAGGCAGAGCAGCTCAGCACAGGCTGCCAAAGTGAAGGCATCCACTGAAGAGACAGCGCCCGTTACTGCAGCAGCTATCGATCCGATTGAGCTTGAAACAACGGCACCTGTGGTGGAGAGTGTAGTTCAGGAAGATACAACTGCAGCTGTTGAAAGCACCACCGCATTGTCAGAAGATAACAGTGATGTGGATGTAACAGAGGAAGCTCCAGAAACATCTGCCGATACCGAAACAGAGAGAGGATAACGCTTTGGGACAAAAAGTACATCCCATCGGATTTCGCATAGGCGTTATCCGTGATGCTGATAGTAAGTGGTTTAAGCCTAAGAAGGAATTTGCGGACGCCGTTTATGAGGATTACAAAATCCGGGAAGTCATCAAAAAAGATGGCATCCGACGCTATCTTAGCAGCGAAGAAAAGGACGTTCCAAGACTTCTGCAGGCAGCCATCTCTCGAATAGAGATTGAGCGAACTGGCGACAGTGTAATGGTCAAGATATACTCAGCAAGAGTAGGTTCTATCGTAGGACGAGGCGGACGAGGTTCCGAAGTTCTAAAAGCTGCTCTTGAAAAAATGACCAAGAAGACCGTCCATGTTCGCATCATTGAGATCCGGTTTGCTGATGCAGATGCTCAACTTGTTGCAGAATCAATCGCTCAGCAAATTGAAAAGAGAATTGCCTATAAGAGGGCAATGCGCCAGGCGGTTATGCGCGCTATGAAGCTTGGTATGAAGGGTATCAGAGTGATGTGTTCAGGTCGTCTTGCCGGGTCTGAAATGGCACGTAAAGAGCAGGACCGCCAGGGCAAAATCCCTCTGCACACACTGAGAGCCGATATCGACTATGGATTTGCCGAAGCTGCAACCACATACGGTCACATCGGTATCAAGGTATGGATCTACAAAGAGGATGTTCTGCCAGGACAGCCACGTCGATCTGAGATTGAAACACCATCTAACCGTGGTGATGGACGTCCAGACAGATCCGGCGAGAGAGCTGATCGCGGTGGCCGCGGCAATGCACGCGGTGGTCGTGGTGGCCGAGGCGGCGGTGGTGGGGGACGCGGTCCTGGCGGCGGTGGCCGTGGTCAGGGTGGCGGACGGCCACGACAGGATAGCGAGTAGTAAGCAAGAACCTAATCAGTTCCTAATCCTGAATGCAATATATGCACAGGACGTCGGCGGAAAGATATCAAGTTTTTCCGCCTCATGGAGGAAATAAAACTATGTTGATGCCAAAGCGTACCAAACATCGCAAACAGCATCGCGGTCACAGACGGGGCAAAGCCTCGGGCGGAACAGCCGTATCATTTGGCGAGTTCGGACTTCAGGCACTGGAATCGTGCTGGATGACAGCAAACCAGATAGAATCTGCTCGTATTGCAATGAACAGATATATCAGACGAAGCGGAAAGATCTGGATCCGAATATTCCCCGATAAACCGTTTACCAAAAAACCTGCGGAAACCCGCATGGGTTCTGGTAAAGGAGCTCCCGAAGGATGGGTGGCTGTAATTAAGCCGGGACGAATGCTTTTTGAAATGGCAGGCGTCTCCGAGGCCACAGCCCGCGAAGCAATGAGACTTGCTTCTCACAAACTTCCTATCGATGTTAAATTTGTAAAACGGGAAGATACAGCTAAAGTAGTGATACCATCTGTGAAAGATGCTGACGAGTTAATTGATAACACCGATGTTGATGTCACAGACAACGTGTCAGAAAGTGTGGAGGAGAGCAATGGCTGAAGTCAAGCTCAAAGAGATAAGACAACAGTTACGTGAGATGACTGAAGCAGATTTGCATCATGAAATTGCTGTAAACCGGGCAGCTCTTTATGATTTTCGCAGACAGAATTCAATGCGTCAACTTAAAGACACTGCGGCAATTCGCCGGGCAAGACGACAAATAGCTCGAGCACTCACAATCCTAAGAGAACGCGAAATCGCGGCAAAAGGAGGGGCAAAATAATGGCGTCCGATGAAATCGTTCAGCCCACCAGCACCGCTTCAGCAGCAGGTGAGGAGAGCTCAACAGAAACATCACCCATGGTGATCGAAGCCGATACAGTGGTGTCAGAAACAACAGCTACTGATGAGATAGTAAACCAGGCGGAGACCGCTTCAGAGGATAATCTACCCGTAGTAGCACCAGCTGCTGAAATAGCTCCCACAGCTGCAGCAGCTCCGGGTGGTAAGAAAAAATCCAAGGCTGTAGCTGCGGAAGAACCAGCTAAAGCTGAAGCCGAAGCAGTACCTTTCAAAATCAGATTCGATGGAACTGGTCTTGAGACTGTCCGAGGACGAAGAAAAGTCAGAACTGGCCGAGTTGAGAGCAACAAGATGCAGAAAACAATTGTTGTACTCGTTGAAACCCGTGTTCGACATCCTTTGTATGGTAAGTTTATGCGACGAAGTACCCGCTTTAAGGCTCACGATGAGCACAATGAATGTGGAATTGGCGATGTGGTAGAAATCATGGAGACACGCCCCATTTCTAAAGACAAGTCGTGGCGTTTGGTACGCATCGTCGAGAAGGCTAAATAACTCATGATCCAATCTTACACACGTGTCAGATGTGCTGATAATTCAGGTGCTAAAGAAATCTTGTGCATCCGGGTTATGAAAGGGTCCAGTACCCGCTATGCACACGTTGGTGATATTATTGTAGGAGTTGTTAAATCTGCAACTCCTAATCAGCAGGTTAAGAAAAGTGATGTGGTCAAGTGCGTCATTGTACGAACCAGACAGCCTATCAGAAGAAAAGATGGTTCAGTACTGCGTTTCGATGACAATGCGGCTGTTGTTATCCAGAACAACCTTGAACCAAGAGGCACAAGAATCTTTGGACCTGTTGCTCGTGAACTGCGTGAGCGTGACTTTATGAAGATTGTTTCGCTCGCTCCGGAGGTGCTGTAATGCCATTCACCAAACCTTCAATGCCAGACAAGCCTGTTAAGCTTAGAATTAAAAAAGGTGACACAGTTTGTGTCATCACTGGTAAAGACAAAGGGAGAAGAGGTCTCGTGCTTTCTGCATCCCCAAAAACAAACCAGATAACTGTGGAGGATGTGAACGTTGCAGTACGGCATCGTAAAGAGCGACCTTCCAAAGTTGTAGATTCAAGCGGTCAGCCAACAATAGTCCCAGGCGGCAAGATCTCATCAAATGCCCCCATGCATGTTGCTAAGGTAATGCTTGTCTGCCCACACTGCGACCGACCCACAAGGGTTGGTTATGCATATCGTGATGGCGAAGAGAAGCTCTCACGCCGTAAATACCGCGTTTGCAAACATCCTGAATGTGGTAAAAGTCTGGATTCTATCGACGCTTAACCGCGGTACAGGCATATTGATAACAGGCAGAAGATTCATCTTCTGCCTTCAATGTGTGAGAGTTTAGAAATGTTCGCAGCCGGTCGGAAATCGGCTAAATCAAACTGGAGAAATATAAGATGTCAAGAATGAAAGACCGATTCATTAAAGAGGTTACGCCCTCTTTGGTGAAAGAGTTCAATTACAAGAATCCAATGAGCGTCCCGCGAGTTGACAAAATAGTCGTGAATATGGGCGTTGGTAAAGCTGGCCAAACAGGTGGAGATGCCAAAGATCTCGATGGAGCAGTGAGAGATATGGCTGCAATCACTGGACAGAAGCCATTGATCACTGTTGCTCGAAAGTCTGTCGCAAACTTTAAACTCCGTGCCGGAGCAAAGGTAGGCTGCAAGGTTACACTCCGCGGAGTGATTATGTACGAGTTTCTAGACAGATTGATCAATGTGGTTCTACCAAGAATTCGAGACTTCCAGGGAATCTCTCCCAACTCCTTTGATGGACGAGGAAACTTTGCTATGGGTCTCAAAGAGCAGCTTGTCTTCCCTGAAATCGATTATGACAAGATTGATAAGGTACGCGGTATGGATATCATAATTTGTACCACTGCAAAAACAGACGAAGAGGCTCGAGCTCTATTGAAGGGATTTGGAATGCCCTTCCGGGTTAAGTAGTACGAATTTCTTCTTTGTGGAAGGAATTATGCTACTGTTTGCGTAAATATATGCCAGATCCTTAACATTGGATCTGGCGGATTGCACCTTGAAAACTGCATACCGCTCACATAAGAACCTCCGCCGCCGTTTCCTTTCGAGGACGACGACTCTGGCTCACAAGGATTGATGCGATGCCTATTGGCATTTCGCTTTCCAATAATCAGAACGCGAGGAGAGTAGCGATGAAACATGTCATTGAATCCATCCGTAATGTCGGCTTATTTGGACATCAGGGTGGTGGAAAAACGTCACTTGCAGAGGCACTGCTGTATGTCACGGGAGCCCTTGATCGATTAGGCAGAACCGATGATGGTTCTGCAACTACCGATTTTGATCAGGAAGAACAGAGACGTCATATTAGTATTAATCTGGCAATTGCACCGTG
Source organism: bacterium (assembly GCA_021805395.1). Lineage (GTDB taxonomy): Bacteria > Armatimonadota > Chthonomonadetes > Chthonomonadales > Chthonomonadaceae > JAJZFJ01. Next base: position 53,314 of record JAJZFJ010000043.1, on the reverse strand, counting down.
TGAATGGAACGGAACACGAATCAATGTAATTGATGCACCCGGATATCTGGACTTCACATCTGATGCAGCTTCTGCAATGCAGGTAGTGGAGGCGGCCATCCTTGTAACCCCAGCTCAAAATGAGCCGGAGGTTGGTTTCGAAATTGCATGGAATCTCGCTGCTGAACGCGGGGTACCCCGAGCAATTTTCATTAATAAAATGGATCGTGAAAATGCGGACTTCGATCTCATTTTTAATCAACTTAGAAGCCGGTATGGCAATGCCATAACACCGCTCCAGATTCCCGTAGGATCATCAGAATCATTCACTGGTGTTGTGGATTTGATAGAACAGGTGGCAGTAATTGGTGTTGGTAGAGATGTTTCATCTCAACCTGTTCCTGCTGAATTAAACCAGCGTGTACAGGATTTTCGCGAGCTGCTTCTGGAAAGTGTGGCGGAAGGTGATGATTCTCTGGTTGAAAAGTTTTTGAATGGAGAAGCACTCACCAGGGATGAGATAGTACTGGGATTGCACCGAGGCATTGATTCCTGTAAAATTATTCCTGTTCTTTGTGGGTCTGCATTGAAAGATATTGGCATGACCAACTTGCTGGATGTAATTGCAAAGGAGTTTCCGAATCCAGTAGAACTTAAACCCGTTCATGGATATAATCCAGATACAGGTAAGGAGATCGTTCTTAATCCTGTGCCAACGGAATCTTTGTCTGCCCTGGTGTTCAAAACTATCGCAGATCCGTTTCTTGGAACACTTACATATTTTAGAGTCCTTTCTGGTGTGATGAGATCTGGTGAAACCGTCTATAATGCAACACGCAAAAAAGATGAGCGTGTAGGGCAGATCTATCATGCAAGAGGCAAGTATCAGGAGAGTGAGACAGAACTATCAGCGGGTGATTTCGGAGTTACAGCCAAACTTGCAGATACTCACACTGGCGATACACTATGTAACCCTGGCAGAATGATAATTGTTGACTACGCTCCATTACCTGAACCAATATTTGAACAGGCTATAACGGCTAAATCAAAAATAGATGAGGACAAGCTGGGACCCGCCCTTCAGAGAGTTCAAGCCTCGGATCCAGCTTTCAAATTCTACAGAAATCCAGAAACAAATCAGACCCTCATATGCGGAGCAGGTGAGACACATCTGGCAATTGTAGTGGAAAGACTGAGGAAATTTGGGGCAAATGTTGACATTATCCCCCAACGTGTGGGATACCGTGAGACGATAACTGCAAATGCACAGGGGCAGGGTCGTCACAAGAAGCAGACAGGCGGACGTGGACAGTTTGGTGACTGTTACATTAAACTGGAACCAAATCCCGGTGCAGGAATACAATTTGTCGATGCTATCGTTGGAGGAGCTATTCCTAAACAGTATCTTCCTGCGATAGAAAAAGGGATAAGGCAGGCAGCTGAAATGGGTATTCTTGCAGGGTATCCAGTTGTGGATTTCAAGGCTACCTGTTACGATGGATCCTATCATGATGTGGATTCATCTGAAGCTGCATTCATAATGGCTGGGCAGGCGGCTTTTCATAATGTAGCTGCTGCAGCACATCCAGTTCTTATGGAGCCCATCATGAAACTGTGTGTGAATGTACCTGAAAGTATGATTGGCGACGTCATGAGCGATCTATCTAGCCGTCGTGGTCGTATCATAGGGAACAACATGGTTGATCATGGAAGAGTGGAACTACAGGCTTATGTTCCACACTCTGAAATTTTGCGGTATGCAATAGATCTTAGGTCTTTGAGCAGAGGTAGAGGAAGTTTTCATTCTGAGCTGTCTCATTATGATCAGGTGCCAGATTATATATCTGCGCAAGTGATTGAGGAGCATCAGAAGGTACGATCCAATTCTCACTGACTGATAAAACGTCTGCATACACATATTAGTTGTGCATTAACTCAAATAAACAGTACTATAGAGTATATAAATACACTGGAGGATAGCGATATCTTTCAGTGTATTTATGAATGAATATTGAGTTGTGTGCATATGGACCGTCTTTCCTTGTGAAAGATGTTAGTGATCGCGAACCACAAGAAGGAGCGCGATGCAGACCTCTCCGGTCTGCAAGTTCTTGGCGCAATGAGTGACAGTTCACTCAACCGCTGACAGGGTGTATAACCCGAAAATAAATTATTGGAGAACCACTTGGCAAAACAGTGTTTGATAGAAAAAGCGCGTCGTAAACCTAAGTTTGCAGTGCGCGGCTACACACGATGCAATGTGTGTGGAAGATCCCGAGGTGTCTTCCGACGCTTCGGTTTATGTAGAATCTGCTTCAGGGAGATGTCTCATAAGGGACTCATACCTGGTGTAACAAAGTCGAGCTGGTAGGAGAAAAAAAGATGTCCTATACAACAGACCCAGTAGCAGATCTGCTTACCCGAATTCGCAATGCAAACAGTGCGAATCACGACTCATTAGAAATTTCCAGTTCAAATTTAAAAGTAGAACTGGTCAAGATTCTTCTCTCTGAAGGTTTTATCAAGAGTTACGAAGTAATCTCACAGGTCCCTCAAGACAAAATTAAGATTACCTTGAAGTATGGTCCCAGAAGAGAAAAGGTAATCACAAACCTTGTACGTATCAGTAAGCCAGGACTCCGCCGTTACTGCGGTAAAGAAAAAATCCCTCGCGTACTTCGCGGATTAGGTATTGCTATCTTATCAACATCGCAAGGAGTAATGACGGACCGAGAAGCACGCAAACGCGGCGTCGGTGGTGAATTACTTTGCTACGTCTACTGAACAGGAATTTTAATTATGTCAAGAATTGGTAAGAGGCCCATCCCCGTTCCTGCTGGAGTATCTATTGTTCCAGAGGCTGATGGCACCACAACCGTTAAAGGCCCAAAAGGTACACTTATTCGAAAATTTCATCCTGAGATTGTAATAAGGCAAGAGGACAGTACTCTGTATATCGAGCGCCCTTCAGATGCTCAGGACCACCGTGCACTGCATGGTTTGACCCGAACATTGATGGCCAATATGATAGAAGGAGTTACCGAAGGTTACACCCGGCAGCTGGAGGTGATTGGAACAGGTTTCCGAGCTTCCGTGCAGGAAAACGTCCTGATGCTTAATGTTGGGTTTTCCCACTCCATTGAAGTGATGGCTAGAGATGGAATTGGCTTCAGTGTTGCCAACGATCCTCTCTCCCGAAATCCAGTGATTACTATTACCGGAATTGACAAAGAGCGTGTTGGCCAAACCGCTGCTGAAATCCGAAAGTTGCGAAAGCCTGAACCATATAAAGGCAAAGGAATTCGATACAAGGGTGAGCAGGTTCGCCGCAAACAGGGTAAAACCGGTGGTAAGGGTGGCAAGGGCAAAAAGTAGTATTTTCGTAACTTTTCACTTGCCCACACTCTCAAGGTTTAACTGGATCATTCCAGAACTAGTATGAACGGGCATTACTTTATCACCATATTCCATGGTGATCAGGAGACCAGAGATAGATGAGAATTCAAGAGAAAGAGAGACTACGCCTTCGCCGTCACAGACGTGTTAGAGGTAGAGTGGAGGGCACGGAACTTCGCCCACGCTTAAATGTCTCTCGAAGCATAAACCATATATACGCACAAATTATAGATGATTCCACGGGGCATACATTGGCTGCAGCGTCCACACTGGATAAATCGCTTAAAGGGTCCCTTAAATCTGGCGGCAATGTTGAAGCAGCTACAGCTGTTGGTACTCTCATTGCACAAAAAGCCAAAGAAGCGGGCATTGAAGCAGTGGTATTCGATCGTGGCGGGTATAAGTACCATGGCCGAGTAGCTGCACTGGCAGATGGTGCACGTGCGGGTGGATTATCTTTCTAAACTCACGAAGAGTCAGGAAGCGTTAAGACGCTTCATAGGAGCAAATTTTGGCAAAAATCAATCCAGATACTCTCAATCTTGAAGAGAGAGTAGTTCGAACCAACAAGTGCCAGAAAACCACAAAAGGTGGACGCACAATGAGTTGGAGCGCACTTGTTATAGTGGGAGATGGTAACGGATATGTGGGTGCTGGTCTGGGAAAAGCCCGTGCTATTCCTGATGCAATTCGCAAAGGAGTGGAGGCAGCACGAAAGAACCTTATCCATGTACCCATTGTTGGTGGAACGCTGCCACACGAGATATTCCAGAAGCATGCGGCCGCAGAGGTTATGCTGAAACCTGCATCCCCTGGAACCGGGATAGTTGCAGGAAGCAGCATGCGCATAGTGCTGGAGCTTGCTGGTGTGCATGATGTTCTTGGTAAATCATTAGGGTCCAGTAACTCAACAAACATCTGCTGGGCAACCATACGGGCACTTCAAAACATGAAGCGTGTTGAAGATGTTGCCAAGATGAGAGGTACCACCGTTGAGTCACTGCAACCCTGGATGCTTAAATTAGAGGAGGTCACCCATGGGTAGTCGTCTCAAAATTACTCTGAAGAAGAGCTCCATTGGTTTCGAAAGATCCCAGGGTGCTACTGTCCGTAATCTTGGTTTGCGTAAAATTAATCAGTCCGTTGTGCAGGACGATAATCCTGTAATTCGCGGGATGATTCACAAAGTGCGTCACATGGTTGAAGTGACCCCCATAACAGAAGAGTAGGCAAAATACTATGGCAAACGAAATTCATACATTAGCGCCAGCGCCAGGCAGTACTCACAGACGTAAGAGGCTTGGCAGAGGCATCGGGTCAGGACATGGAAAAACATCCACAAAAGGCCACAAAGGTAACAAAGCTAGAGGGAACGTCAACCCCAACTTTGAAGGTGGACAGACTCCTCTGCACCGACGCCTTCCACAGCTTCGCGGGTTCAGACCCGTAAACAAGAAAGTATATGCTCTCGTCAATATCGGACTTTTGAACACAGAGTTTGAGGCCGGGCAAACAGTTACTCCCGATTTGTTAATGCAGATGGGCATCCTGCGAGATCTCCACCATGGACTTAAAGTATTGGGAACTGGCGAAATCACTCGCCCGCTAACTGTGCATACACATCACATCAGTGAGGGTGCGAAAACAAAAATAGAGGAAGCTGGAGGCAGCGTCGTTCTATTGGGGAACGCATGAAGAGATGATTGATAAGATTAAAGAGGCGTGGGCAATTCCCGATGTACAGAAACGTATTCAGTTTGTGCTGATTATGTTTGCGATCTTTGCATTGGGTGCAAGGGTACCTGTCCCAGGAGTAAGTTCTGAGAGTATTGCTAAACTGTTTCACAATGGTCAAGGTGGTCTCTTAGGGCTATTGAATGCGTTTTCTGGAGGAGCACTACGCAGCTTTTCTCTTTTTGCAATGGGAGTAGCTCCCTATATCAATGCCTCAATCATCATGCAGTTACTTGGTGTAGCTGTGCCGAAGTTCAGAGATATGCAGTCTGAAGGGGAAGCAGGCAGAAAGAGAATAGCCAACATCACCAGGAGGATTACCATTCCGCTTGGTTTGGGACAGTCCTTCGGATTAACCCTTCTGTTGGGCCTTCACTTCTCGATGACTCTCTCATATTTCTCACAGGTCATCCCCATCATGGTCATCCTCACAGCAGGTACCATGTTCTTACTCTGGCTTGGTGAGCAGGTTACCAAAAAGGGAGTTGGGAACGGAGTCTCTCTTATCATTTTTGCCGGGATAGCTCTAAATCTCCCATCATACATTGTAGGGATTTCTGAACAGCTACGAAGTGGTGCATCTTTTTTCAATCTGCTCATTCTTATCGCGGCATTTGTTGGAATGGTTGTCCTGGTTGTCTATATCACCCAGGGAACACGAAGGATACCTGTTCTTCACTTCAAGAGGGTGGTTGGACGTGGGCAGACTCAGGCAAGCACTTCATTCTTGCCAATCAAGGTTAATGCAGCCGGTGTTATGCCTGTTATCTTTGCAATTTCGCTCATGCTGCTCCCTGCAACTTTATCGAATATGCTCCCCGGCAAACCTGGTGATCCTGGGTTCATAGGTTTTGTGAAACACTATGCAATGCTTCTTCAGCCTGGAGCAAACATTGGCTCTACGGTTGTGTATGGTCTGGTTGTCTTTGCATTCACATTCTTCTACACTGCAGTTGTTTTACCAGTAGATGATATGGCTGAGAACCTGAACAAATCCGGGTCCTATATCCCCGGTGTACGACCAGGTAAGCCTACTTACGATTATCTGGAAGCAGTTGTATCTAGAATGACTACTGCCGGTGCCACATTCCTGGCATTCATTGCAATAGTGCAGTATGAGGTTCCTGAGCTAACAGGATTTCCTACTTTTTCACTGATTGGTGGAACTTCTCTGTTGATCCTTGTAGGTGTAGCTATCGATACCATGCAGGCCATTGAGGCACAGCTCTTGCAAAGAAACTACCAGGGCTTCATAAAAAATACGCAGTCTCAAGCTCCGTTCACAATTCCAAACAACAGCGGATTGCCTGAGTAGAAAACGGTGAGTTCATAGAGAGTTCTCAGAAAATGATACTTGTTCTACTAGGTCCTCCTGGCGTAGGAAAGGGTACCCAGGGAGCACGTATCGCAATTCATTACGCAATACCAACTATTTCAACAGGGGCGATATTCAGGGATGCACTTAATAGAGGCACCGAACTAGGAAGATCAATTCAGAGATATCGGATTGATAAAGGTGAATACGTTCCTGATGAAATAGTGTTAGGTGCCGTAATGAAAAGAACACTCGAGCCGGACTGTAGTTCAGGGTATCTGCTGGATGGATTTCCACGAACCATTCCACAAGCCGAATCACTGGATACAATGCTGAAAGCCAGGAATCTGACATTAACTGCTGTATTAGAGTTTCAGGCTAGAGTAGAATTAATTGTAGAGCGCTTTAGTGGTCGCAGGGTTTGCCCCCGAGATGGATCAACCTACCATATTGTAACACAGCCACCGCTGCAGCCAGGCCTATGTGATATCTGTCATAGTTTGCTTGAGCGCAGACCAGATGATGCTCCCGAAATTGTTAGGCGCCGCCTGGAAGTATATGCAGAAAAGACAGCTCCACTTGCAGCTTATTACAAGAAATCTAATTTACATCACATCATCGATGCCGAACCGGAACCGGAGACAGTTTTCAGTAACGTGATAATCTTGCTGAATGCACTACGTAAAGATAAGGGATAGGAGACATGAATAAAAGATGCTGAAATCCAGAAGACAGCACGCCAGACGTGTGGATAAATCCCTCATCAAGACTCCAGCAGAGATTGAGATAATGAGAGAGGCAGGGAAGATTGCCCGTCATGTATGCATAATGGCAAAGGAGACCGTGAGGCCTGGAATGACCACTGGTCAACTTGAGGACCTTGCTGAAGATTACATTACCCAAAACGGGGCAACGTCGCCCTGTTTAGGTTACACTCCCGCGGGACATCCTCCTTATCCAGCATGGACATGTATCTCGGTGAATGAGGAGATAGTGCATGGAATTCCTGGTCAAAAGGTGATACAATCTGGAGATATAGTAACCATGGATTGCTGCGTTGAGCTGAAAGGCTTCGTGGCAGACACTGCTCTCACTTTTGCTGTGGGAACTATAAGACCAGATGTGGACCGATTACTTAAAGTAACTGAGGAAGCACTGAATATTGGAATTTCAAATGCCCTGCCAGGGAATACAACTGGGGATGTAGGCTGGAGCATTCAAAAATTCGCTGAGAGTAACGGATATTCCGTCGTTAGGGAGTTACATGGACATGGTGTAGGTCGAAGCATGCATGAAAGTGCACTGGACGTACCCAACTATGGACGGCCTGGATCAGGAACACTTCTGGAGACAGGAATGACTTTTGCGATTGAGCCCATGCTGAATATGGGTAAAAAAGATATTCGAACGCTTAGAGATGGATGGACAATTGTGACAGCCGACGGAAAAATATCTGCACATTTCGAGCATACTATTGCCATTGGAGAGCGCAATGCTCTCATTCTAACCAGAGACTGATTAATCAGTTTCTACTGTTAAGAGGAGGATTGATAACTATATGCCAGCACCTAAAAGACCAACAGGCGGTAGACCAACAGGCGGAAACCGGGGCAGCGCTGCCGTACCACGACGTCCAGCTCCACGGCCACCAGCAGAACAGACAGATAAGGAAGATGGTATTCAGGTAGAAGGTAAAGTCACAGAACTGTTGCCTAATGCCATGTTTCGGGTGGAGATCCCGGTAGGCGATCAGAACAAAACTGTATTAGCCCACATTGCGGGCAAAATGAGACAGAATTACATACGTATCCTAATGGGAGATAGAGTACTGGTGGAGCTATCTGCCTATGATCTGGAGAGAGGCCGCATAGTGTATCGCTTCAAATAGAAGTGATCTCGCTTTGATATATTCAAGAGTGGAATTTTCAGTGTGAAGGTGAGAACCACTCTGTTTGTTAAATATACAACTAAATCTTCAGATTCTTTCTGTACATATTTGTGGATACCTATTCACAAATGTTTTTTCATCAATAAGCATAAAAACGCAAGGTTTTTGGAACTGGCAAAATTGTCAGTACCACATCAATAGAGATAGAATTGGAAACAAATTGATGCATCACACAAATTCTAGAACATTGTTCGAACGGGCTGAGAGAGTGATACCTGGTGGTGTTAACTCACCTGTTCGAGCATTCAAATCTGTGGGTGGAAATCCAATTTTTATTTCCAGGGGTGAAGGAGCATATCTCTACGATGTGGATGGCAACAGGTATATAGACTGTATAGGTTCCTGGGGTCCACTCATTTTAGGGCATGCACCCGAGATAGTCACCAAAGCCATAGAAAGTCAGCTTTCATCTGGAACCACGTATGGTGCGCCAACTGAGCTTGAAGTAGAATTAGCCGAGCTGGTTTGTGAAATAATGCCCTCCATAGAGATGCTGAGGATGGTCTCCTCAGGTACCGAAGCCACAATGTCTGCCATAAGGGTTACACGAGGATACACAGGTAAAAAGTTAATAGTTAAATTCGAGGGCAATTACCATGGCCACGCAGATTTTTTACTTGCTAAGGCAGGTTCTGGTGTGGCTACACTGGGACTTCCAGAATGTGCTGGTGTGCCAGAAGCGGTTACTGCTGATACGATAACTCTTAGATACAACGATGCAGAAAGTGTTTTAAGCCTCTTTAAAAGTCACGGTGAAAGTATTGCATGTGTTATCGTTGAACCTGTGGCGGGAAATATGGGCTGTGTGGTTGGATCTACCAATTTTCTGCAGACACTTCGTGACTGTTGTACACAGTGGGGAGCTGTGCTCATCTTTGACGAAGTGATGAGCGGGTTCAGGGTGAGTTTAGGAGGTGCTCAGCAGTTACTGAACATAACACCCGATATGACTACGCTTGGCAAAATTGCTGGTGGCGGCCTTCCCTTAGGCATTTATGGTGGCCGCCGGGAAATTATGGAGACGGTGGCACCGCTAGGGCCGGTGTATCAGGCTGGGACCCTTTCAGGCAATCCAATAGCAGTTATAGCAGGTCTCAACGTGCTGCAGTATCTGAAAGCAAATGCAGACACAATTTACCCAAAACTTGCCGCGCTTGGAGATCTATGTGCCGCCGGTTTGAGGGAAAAAGCCAAAGCAAGAAATATCCCTGTGATAGTCAATAACTGTGGCAGTATGGTAACCTGCTTTTTTACAAGTGCAAGTGAAGTAACCGATTACACAAGTGCTAAAAGCTGTGATACTGCACAATTTGGTATGTGGTTCAGGCAGATGCTAGAATCGGGAATATATTGGCCGCCATCACAGTTTGAGGCTGCTTTCCTGTCAGTTGCTATGACTGAACGGGATATACATAAAATAATTCAATCATCAGACGAATCATTTTCCAGATTGTAAAGTAAATATAGATATTAAAAGAACAATTCTAGTGATGAATAGAGTTTTACATGTTATAATTTCTATTACATCCATTTAAATGAAGGAAAAGACACAAATGATGTGGAAAGGTAAGTATGGAAGACCAGGAAGTTTAAGCATCCTGGTGGTGATGTTAATTAATACCCTGTTAGCTAACGTCATCACTAAACCAGTGTTTAAGCTCTTTCACGTACCATCCATACCTCTACCTTTATCCAGTACTCAATGGAGCAGTACTTCTACAATTCAATGGCCAGATGCAATTGCATTACTTCCTGGACTAGCAATATGTTTTGGATGCTTTTGGTACTGGATGGTCATACTAATACGAAATCGCAAATCCCCCTGGGGAGGTGCGTTCATTTATGGACCCATACTCAGCTGCTGCAATGTTATCACAGCTGGATTAATAGTAGGGGCACTTCATGGAAGCCCAGTACTGGTTGTAATCCTTGCACTCTTGTTTCTTCTCATAATGCCGAGTTTTGCAATTGCACTTCTCTTTATAGGGTTGATGCTGGGGGCCATTAATGGAGTGCTTGCAACTAAATGGGTTCAGTTATATAACCGAAGGTAGATTAGCTGCTTTTGTAGTAATATAACTCCTGTTAGAATTCGAACTTAACGAAGTTCTGTGTTGGTTTATTATCGAAGGTTGAAAATCGCAATAACACAAGGAGAGAGCTCATGTCTGTATCTTTGGCTATGTTCTCTGCAGTCTCCGTGTGGCCGGGAAAATCACAATCTGAAGGCAATCGCTGCCTGTCTTACCTCAATTGTCACTCGAAGGGGGGCGGAAAGAAGAGTAGCTCCTGGAGCATGCTTCTTTTCACTCTTCCAGAGAATGAATCGATCATAGATTAGTGAGGATAATGTGACACAACTTCCCTTACACTCTAATGTTGTAACCCCACCTCCCGATGTTGCTACTGTGATGGTGGAGATTAACGGATTACTCACACCTACTTACTCCCAAACATCCACACAACTACTGCTGGATGGTTTGAAACAGGGAAAGAATCTGTCTGATCTCGTTATCGAGCCTATGTACAGAAGCAGTCTACTTTTCCCCGGGTCGCATTTCAGGTTTATCAGGCTTGGAATGGACAAACAGTTGGAAACTGTATTTGCGGACGAAAGCTCAGTTAAAAGTGTTGCACAGATCGTTGATCCAGCAATTGTATCGGAATTCCAAAAGTTTCAGCAGGTAAACGAAGTTTTTCGGTTTGAAAATGTGGATGATCATGAAAGTGTCTCTCAAATAGCAAAATGGCTAATACCTACTCACAATAAAAATCTGATAATAGTACCTTTAAGCAGTGGCAAGCGATTCAGAGGTATGCTCTGTATCTCTTGTAATCAGCCTTTGAAAAATATAGAGTTAAACAAACTGTCTCCATTGATCGATTTTCTTAAAGTAGGTCTCCAGCTCTCAACAATGAGAGAAGAGCATGCGATTACTGAAAGAGCGCTTCGTAGGACGGGGAGAAGGATGACAAATATCCTTCAGTCCATGTCCGAAGCCTACCTGTCGCTGGACAGAAGTGGTAAATGCACCTATGTGAATGCGATGGCAGAGAAGCTTTTAAACAAGAAAAGAGATGAGCTGTTTACTACTACATTGTGGGAAGCATTGCCCGAACAGGTTGCAGTAGCTCTTAAAGAGCAATTCACATATGCCATGCAGCATCAGTCACAGATATGTATGGATTTTCAGGTGGATAAAAAAATTCTTCACATCCGAGGATACCCTTCTCAGGACGGTATATCACTCTACATTCAGCAGCAGCCGGCTGATGGGAAAGATTATCTGCTTCAACATGCTGACCGTTTGAAACGGAGCCTGGACGGTGTAGTGCGTGCCTTGTCGTTTGCAGTGGAGGTGAGAGACCCATACACCTCTGCACATCAGCGCAGAGTTGGCGTATTGGCTGGTGCAATTGCCAAAGTACTGGGTCATTCATCTGAGAAAGTAACACAGTTACAGGTAGCAGGTTTACTTCATGATGTAGGCAAGATAAGTGTTCCTTCTGAAATTATGACCCGAACAGGTGCCTTAACCACTGCAGAGATGGCAATCATAAGGACACATCCCGAGATTGGATACAATATGCTGCGTGGGATAGAGTTTGATTTCCCTGTTGCGCTTGTTGCTCTTCAGCATCATGAACGCCTGGATGGATCAGGGTATCCTCAGGGGCTGCACCAGAGTGAAATCTGCAATGAAGCCAGGATAATGGGGGTTGCTGATGTAGTAGAGGCAATGGCATCACACCGTCCCTATCGACCTGCCTTGGGAATTGAGAAGGCACTGGATGAGATAATGGCCAAGAAATCCACTCTCTACGATCCCGATGCTGTGGATGCATGCATACAGCTGTTTGGTTACCATGGATTTGATTTTGAACATCTCCTTCTGGTAGAGCCAATGGTCTGCTTCTAGTGCCAGTTACCCTGGGTATTGATAGCCTGATGAATTCCAGGCTAAGTCTGTTATTGGGAACGAAGATTGCCCTCGTTACCAACCACACAGGCTATTCAGCCTCAGGTAGATCAACACTCGATATCCTGTACTCCTCTCCCAACACAGAGCTTGCTGCACTCTTCAGTCCCGAGCATGGCATTCTAGGTGATCTGGATTCAGAAGTGGAAAATGGATATCATGCTCAAACGGGAATTCCCATTTTCAGCCTGTATGGAGATAAGAAGAAACCTGATAAAGAACAGCTGAATGGGATTGATGTCCTGATTTATGATATTCAGGATGTTGGCTGCAGATACTACACTTATATCAGCACCTTATTAGGCTGTATGGAAGCTGCTGCTGAAACTGGCACCACTTTGATGGTTCTAGACAGGCCGAATCCAGTTAGTGGAGTGCGAATAGAAGGGCCGCTTGCAGATCCATATGAACTCAGCTTTGTTGCTTGCCATCCTTTGCCAATTCGTCATGGCTTAACTGTTGGAGAACTGGCAAAACTTTTCGTGCAGGAGAGAAGGCTTTCAACCAATCTCATCGTGATACCATGTGAAGGCTGGAATCGAGGCATGTACTGGGATGATACAGGTCTCATGTGGATTAATCCTTCGCCCAATATTCGGTCTCTCACGCAAGCAATTTTATATTCAGGAATCGCGACTGTAGAGTTCACAAATATATCCGTGGGCAGGGGTACAAATTTTCCGTTCCAACTGGTGGGGGCACCATGGATAGATCCCTTCCAATTCGCCTCCTGCTTAAATGCAAACTGCTATCCAGGTGTAAAGTTTATGCCTGTTAAGTTTACTCCAGGCGAGAGGCAGTATTCGGGTGAGTTATGTTTCGGTGTGCAGATCGAAGTTATCGATAGAGAGAAAGTTGATTCCGTTGAAGTAGGAATGGGATTAATGAGTGTGTTACAGAGTTTATATAAAGGGGTTTGGGACCCTACACTCACAAACACCTTGCTTGCAAACAGTCGCCTCTATAATATTTTGAATGAGGGTGATTTCGCACCTTCCTTATCCCATACATGGCAGGAAGATTTGCTGCACTATAAAACAAGAATAAATCCGCACCTGTTGTACCATGAATAGTGAAAGAGAAATTGATGTAATAGTGTATGGAACTGTTTGCCTGGATGCAGTGTGGACTGTAAATGCTCTTCCGCCTTCAGACGGCTTTGCACACATCCAATCAGAAAAAGAGATGATTGGTGGTGAGGCATGTAATACAGCCATAGCGCTGCATCGTTGGGGTGCAAATGTAGTTCTGGTTGGTAACGCTATTGGAGTGGATGAAAGAGGCAAGAAGCTTCTTGACATGTTTCAAAGAGATGTGCCAGGGTTAATTTTGGATTATATAAGAATAGACGAGACCGCCATAACCCCCTTTTGTGCATGTATTGCTACCCCAGATGGAAACAGGACTATGTTTGGGACAGGTTTTAGTGAGTTGTACTGTCCAGAAATAAGCCTTGAACTGGCAAGATCGGCTAAATATTTCACAATGGATCCTAATGGCTGGCATTCTGGCATAAAGGCGGCAGAACTCGCGGATGAGGCAGGCTGCAAAGTGATCTCGATGGATTATGCAGATAGTGACAAAGTATGCAGTTTCTCTGATCTTCTACTTATTTCTCATAACAGATTTCCCGGAGCAGGATTAGATGTTTTGAAATCCAGAGCAAAGAAGCTTTCTCAGAAGCACCGCACACGAGTGATTATTACCTGTGGGGAAAGCGGCTGTATTTACGCGAACTTCGAAAACAGTGAATTTCTTCGCTTCCATGCATTACCTGCAGAAAAGCTGATAGATGCCACAGGTGCAGGCGATATATTTAGAGCCGGGATTATTTATGGGCAAATCGCTGGATGGGGAATTGTAGAAACGATTCAATTTGCAACAACGGCTTCATCTCTCAATTGTGAACAGCCAGGAGGATGGGGTGGGGTTCGATCATTTGCAGAAACGATGAGCATAGTACATGAGAGGGGTAGGTCCATCTCTGAACCTACCCCCTGTTGATGTGTTTCTAGTGTTTGATAACTAGTCTGTTACCCACCTGTTTCGGTGGACTCCACTTGCGCACTTTCACCTGATTCCTCAGCTGACTTGGATGCACTACCCTGAAGGGCAGCCTTGGAGAAGGAAACCTGCACTGCAGGTGAGGAGCTGCTTACTGGCACGGAGGACGTGGTAGGAGCAGGCATAGCTGGTGTGAGAGTTGATGGTACAGCTACCGGAGTGGAGCTGACTGGACTAATTGACATTTAAAAATCTCCTCGTGCAATTGGGCTTCTAGTGAACCCTCAGCACCCTGTAATTGTTGCCAGTTTTTTTCCACACTTTAGCCCTGTGCACTATTTTTTTTAATGAGGCTTCAGGCATTCATATTCTGATGTTATACGCATTTAGGCTATTAACTGAATATGTGATCCCGTTGAGTCTTTATAGATTTCAATCCTCTGGCTGAAGGCATTCTTCAAATCATCCAGATGAGTAATCAGAAGGATCTTTTCGAAATCCTGTTTCACAGCTTCTATAGCCTCAACCAGACGCTCTCTACCTTTGCCATCCTGAGACCCAAAACCTTCGTCCAGTATCAATATTTTCAATCTTGCACCAGATCTGGAGGCAAGAAGCCTGGATAGTGAGATTCGAAGTGCAAAACTTATTTTAAATGCCTCTCCGCCACTGAACATCTCGAATGGTCTTGTTCCAAGAGCATCTGAAATTGTGATCTCTAAAGTGCTTTTCTGCTTACCATGTAATACTTTGGATACCTGATTTATAGTGAGTGACAAACTCATTTCACCTCCCGAAATGCGGCTCAGGAGAGAATTTGCCTCCTCTTCGATTTCAGGAAGCATTGTTTCCAGAATGTAACTCTGAATGCCGTCTGGTCCAAATGCTCTAGCCAGTTCAATGTATGTGGTTCTATCCTCATCAATTCGTTTTCTCTGTTCTCTTTTTTGCTTCAGGGTTGTTCTTGCGGCATTCACTGCATCCACGGCGGTTTGTATGCTTCCAATTTGCCTATTTAGTGCATCTCGCTCTTTCTGAACAGCTTTGGATTCGTCTTCAGTTCTTTTAAGTTCAATTTGTAACTTGGGTAGATCCACTAACTGATCAGACAAGGTTTTGATGATTTTATGCTTGGTATCAATTTCTGTCTGCACTTTCTGAAGATCTTTCATAATTTCTGTAAACTCTGCCATAGTGCCGGAATAGTCCTGATCAGCACTTTTAAGCTGTTGAAATCGCTCCATACATGGCACTAACGAATCTCGCTGTAACCGCATTGTTTGTAACTTATTTTCAACCTGCTCCAATTCAGCAATCTCTTTCTCAATTCTTTTAAGCTTAATTCTGGAGGGCTGTGCATACATTTCCTTATTGAGTTGTGTTTCCAGGGTCTGCTCTAATTTTTTGTCAGATTCAAGCGTTTGAATACTCTTTTGGAGTTCACTGGACTGTACTGAAAGTGCTTTCAATCTGACAGTAGCAGTATTTGCAGACATGCAATGTGCACGCAAGGATTTAATCTCATTTTCCAGAGAGTTAATTGTTTTTTTTGTCTCAATTCCTTTTGCTCTCAAATCATCGTGTTCCTGCTTCAGACGCATCTGTTTTTCCAATTGTCTGTTGGTCACCTGTTGCTTAAGTTCACCCTCAAGGTCTGCGCCACATGTAGGACACTCTCCCGAGGCCTTTTGCAGGAGATCCAGAACTTCCTGCATTTCTGTCATCTCTTCTTTCAACCTGTCTGAACGGGATTTCATGGCTTGAAAGAGATCTCGCTCTTCTGCATACTTTTTTTCTGCCTCACTAAGTAGGATACCAGAGCGTTCCTCGCGCTTGATAATGGCACTGCATTCATCAATCTGCTTTTGAAGGGCTGCAAGAATACTGCTCTGTTTCGATTGGTGGGCAATCTGCGTTTTGAGCTGGTTCAATTCAGCTTCCAGTTTTATCTGCTCCTGCTTAATGGTGCTGGCCAACGCATTTTGATCGTTCCTATTGGCTTGTAGCTGGTCAAGCTGAGGTTCCAAAGTGAGAATTTCTGCGGAAACTGCTTGCAGCATAGCATAGTCCTGCTCGATCGCCGATTTGGATGCAAGAAGTTTTTCAGTGAGTGCAAGTTTTTCTGAAACACTACTCTGTTTATCAAGCAGCTGTTTCTCTGTCGGTAATAGTCTCTCAATTTCGAGATTAAGTCTTACGGTGTCCTGCTGAAGAATGAGAAGCTTAGACACACTGTCTTTAAGCGTACTGGTTCTACTATTTAACTGTTCTATCTGAGTTTCTAGTTCTACGTATCTTCTGCTCAAATCATTCAGGGCATTAATATCCGGAGAGTCTGCAATTTGGCTTTCCAGAGTTTTAATCTGTACTGAATAGTCTTGAATGTCTGTTTGAAGTTCTCTGGATCTATCAACAGCCATGGATGACAGCTTGTCGTACCTTGAGATGCCGAGAATATCTCTTAAAACATCTATTCTTGCTGCTGGTTTCAGATTGGTGAACATATCAGCCTGTCCCTGTTTCAGATAGGCTGAATTCAGAAATGTATCATAATCAAGATGGATCAAACTTTTTATCTGATCTTGAGTTTCACCAAGTTTTGAAGACCGTTTTATCCATTCTCCTGTTTCCAGCTTTTCTTCAAGTTTCCAGTCCTGTTGTGAAGGAGTTTTCCCTCTCTTTTTGCGTCGTGAAATCTGGAAAATGCCATCATCGGTCGTAAATTCCAGCACAACCTCCATCTTATCTGCACCTAACCGTATCAGATTGTCATCATTGCCTTCCTCGGTGCTCGAGAGGCGTGTTTTGCCCCAAAGCACCCAGGTAATGGCATCCATAATTGCAGATTTCCCATGTCCATTATCTCCACTTAGACAAGCAACATGGATCTCGTTTAACGGTAAAATCTCCGGCGGAGTGCCGTAACTCATAAAATTGCTTAGCGTTAACTTCAGAGGGACCAACTAATGTTAGCCTCCTCTGTTTCAGATAGTTCTGAAATCAGTCGCTCCGCCGCTTCCATTAACCTCTCTTTTCTGGATTTAAGACCTTCCTGAGAATCGATGTATGATGATAGTGATTTGGCTGGAGAAAATCCATCAGAGACAGTGACAGGAGCAGTGCGTTTATCCTTGTTTGTTTTCATTATTAACGTAAAGTGAAAAGATGATGACAATGCCTCTCTAATGGCTTTATCATTCAGAAATACCTGATCTGCTTTATTTAGATGTACAGTAAGTCGTACAATGTGGCCCTTGATTTTATGCTGCTGAACTGCCCTCACTACTTCCTGCGTGGGATCATCACCCATAACATTTACTGCAATATCCACAAATTGGCGGTTAACTCCTATCGGGATGAACTTGTAATCTGCACTGCCTTTTTGTACATTTGCAATAACAAAGCCTTTCTTTTCACCTGTCTCACCAAAGTCCATTGCATAGGGACTTCCTGAATAGATGACAGGGGGAGATTTACCCGGGTTTAGATTCTGGAACGTATGAATATGACCAAGTGCAACATAATCCCAAGTCTCATCAGTTAAGTCATTCAGATTAATCTGAGGTTCCAGCTCTTCATTCAGATAGCTCTCCTGCCACTGAGACAGCGCAGCCCCCTGTGCCCAAAAATGCGCAGCTAGCACTGTTGGGGCTGTTGGGTGAGCAAAAAGTTCTGATTTAATACGCTCAATAATTCCCGCATACTCTGCTTCAAGAAGCTGTTTCATATCCAAGGTCGAATCATCAATCTTATTGTCAGTGTCAACTATTCTGGATTTGTACTGGTATGGAATGGCAGCAATTTGAATAGGTCCATTTTGCGTTTCTATAATTTTCAAGCCAGGTTTAGTAAAGATGTGAACACCGGATACATGTAATGTTTCAAAGATGTCGATGGAGCTTGCCCGACCGCTTAATACAGGCATATCCAGTTCTCCCATCACCATGACTACAGGAATGTCGGCTTCGGTTAGTTTTGCTATACAGTTTGCAAATTCTCGCTGCTCCGTCTGTTTCGGGTCACGATTTTTGTAGGCATCACCAGCGAAGATTGCAATGTCAATCCCTTCTTCCATCGCAGATTTCACAGCCCACTCCAGGGAGTTTTTGAAATCCTGCAGTCTGGAGTTTATGCCAGTCACATCATTTTTACCATAGGTTTCGATACCAAAATGCGTATCAGCAAAGTGCATTATTCGAATAGATCTATTCATATTAAATGTTACTATCCGAAATCTGAATAAATTGCACATCGATTCAGTAAAAAAGGAGGTAACATAGATTTAATCAGCATATCTGAGCCACAGAACCAGGAGTAAGTAATGAATGAGCGCTCATCCAAGGCAGTCCAACCACTCGACGATTGGCTACTGCAGATTCTGGCATGTCCGGCATGCCCTCAACATCATCCGGTACATTTGAATGATGAGAAGAACGGACTTATCTGTGCCTGCGGAAAGTACCTCTTTTCCATTTCAGAGGAGGGAATACCAAATATGCTTGTTGAAGAGAGCACGGTTCTGGATGAAAATGCAGACCCAAACAGTATAAATTCGGAAGTGAAATCGTAACATGGCATTTCAAATCTCTGTACTAAATGGTCCTAACTTAAATCTGATTGGTTCTAGAGAGCCAGATTTCTACGGTAGAGAGTCTTATGATGAGGTTAACCGGAAGATTAAGGTGAAGGCACTTGAGCTTGGAATAGAGGTACGCATTTTTCAGTCTAATCATGAAGGTGAGCTGATTGATGCTATACATGATGCAAGAAACTGGGCTGATGCAATCATTATTAATCCTGGGGCACTTTCACACTATAGTTATGCAGTTAGAGATGCACTCACAGCTGTGCGGCTTCCTGCAATAGAGGTTCATATTTCTAATGTGCATGCACGTGAAGAGTTTCGTCGGGTTTCGATCATTTCTCCCGTTGTTATTGGTCAAATTGTGGGACTTGGTACGAATGGGTATCTGCTTGCCATGCAGGCTATTCAACAAGTGGTGGATGCTAGTCACCGTTAACCTCATTCTAGCAACCTCTGCTGCAACTTATGAAGTGAATAGTCCGGTTTCGGCTACCGCCGGTTACCATTTGTGGGATGGAATACCCGAAATATCCGTTCAGGTGGGACCAGATATCATCTCTGCAACTCCTGACACCTCATTGAGTCACAGTACTCTGCTGCCTTCTATAGCAACTGCAATCCATCTCAAAGAATCTACTGGACCCAATCAATCTGTTCAGTTAATCGACCAGAAAATTGATGCTAAAATTTCCAGTCTTCCTTCACTAGTCATAGGTAACAGTGTAATAAAGCAAATTCCCGTTGCTCTCATAAATACATTGGGTTTGCTATCCCCTCAGCGAAGTAATAGACCCGATGGTCCGTCTCTCTGGCTAGGCAATGACTTTCTGGAAGCATACCAGATTGTAATTGATCCCGCTCACTCCATTTTCGAATTGATGGATCCTCGTAATACTTTGCCATCGGGTAAAGGAGTAGTCACCGTTCCATTCACATTAAAAAATGGCCAGATCCATATTGATGTTGTTGTTGCAGGCAAAAAACCCTATTCTGCCATTCTCGCAACATCTGCTCCGGTTACGCTCCTCCCTTTATCTGTTGTGGATACAAGTAAGCTTCCCTCGACGGACAGGTTTCCTGTGGTTTTGCCAGATGGTTCTAAAGGAATGGTTTCATCGGTAAGTCCAGATTGGGTGGGAATAGGTGGTGCAAAGGTATTGAATCCAACTATGCTAACTACACCATCCACCCAGCAGGGAAAAATTGTTCCCTTTACCCCAGTTGTAGGAATGGATTTCCTGTCTCACTTTAGAGTAACGATTGACTATGCATCCAAAAAAATGACGTTGCAGTCCTTAACTGCAATCTCCGCAGCACCATCAAATAAGATGAGTGGCTCCAAGCACTGAGAATTGCGAACCATCCTCTTTACGCAAAATTAAATGACCATTGTCGTCCAGTCCCACAGCTGTTCCAATCCAGCCTTCAGAAGTGTTGCATTTAAACTTCATTCCAGTAGTTGCATCCCAGTGCCTCCACCTTCTCAAAATCCCTGAAAGTCCGGCTATTTTGTAGATATATGTCAACCGATCCAGGGCATGAAGTATCCATTGAAGCAGACGCATGGGAGGAACTGGTTTCATGTTCTCTAGTAGGAAGGAAGTGGCAGAACTGGTCAATTCCGGGCTAAGTTTGCTTGTGCCAATATTGATTCCTGTTCCAATTAAGGCAACAGGACCAACCTGGCTGTCATTTTCAATTTCAATTAATATTCCACCTGCTTTTTTGCCATTCAGTAAAATATCATTCGGCCACTTTATTCCAATTGAAGCTATATTACTTATGTTGTTGGGCCAGTGTGATTCCATGAATGCAAGATAGACAGCTTCGGCTACCGCAGCACCCGCTATGAGGGAAACGTGCCCTGCACTCTGGCCAGTTAACGGTATACCCTGATAAAAGAGGGTGCTGTATAGGTTGTCACCATCCATACTTACCCACTCTCTACCTCGCTGGCCTCTACCGCTGGTTTGATATTTGCAAATGACAGCCTGATGTGAAAGCATGCCGCTTTTGTCTATCTGCAATGTATGTGAGCGCAGAAGCTCACGGGCATAATCCATAGTGGAGCTTATCGTGTCTAATTCGACTATCATCCATTTATTGAAATATCTAAGGCGATATCTATAGATTTGGCTGAATGCGTTAATGCCCCAACGGAGAGGATATCAACTCCGGTTTCGGCAATTTTACCTGCGGTTTCAAGAGTGATGCCTCCACTTGCCTCGAGGACTGCCCTTCTGTTATTTAACCGAACTGCCACCTGCAGCTGTTCACAACTCATATTATCCAGAAGAATGATGTCTGCCCTGGCATACAGCGCCTCTTCTACCTGCTTAAGTGAATCACATTCCACTGTGAGTGTCATTGTGTGCGACATGTTAGCTCTGGCGGTCTTAATTGCAGCAGTTATGGACCCTGAAACCGAGATATGGTTGTCTTTAATCAACACTGCATCATACAATCCCATTCTGTGAGAATGGCCGCCGCCTATGCGAACAGCATACTTTTCCAGCAATCTTAAGCCTGGAGTCGTTTTTCGTGTATCCACGATCTTCGCATTTGTATGATCGATGCATTTCACATACTGCTGCGTTAGTGTTGCTATCCCACTGAGCCTCTGGAGGAAGTTGAGTGCAACCCGTTCGCCGGTAAGGATGGACCGAGCTGATCCTTCAATAGTCATTACTGTGGAACCGGCTTCTACATGGGAGCCATCTATAAAGTGCGCAGTGCAGGTAACACCAGCATCTATCTGATGGTATATCTGCTGCACAATGGGTAGACCGGCAATGACTGCTTCTGTGCGAACATTTACCATTGCAGAAGCAGTTCTATCTTTAGGAATAGTACACAGAGTGGTGATATCTCCGGTACCAATGTCCTCCATGAGAGCATTTCTTAACGTGTCATGCAGTCCTGGAATGTATTGATCTAGAGGCTCAATCATACTGTATCCTGCACCTTCAGTCTGCTAATAAGTACTTCACAGGCTGCTCTGTGTAACAGAGAGTCTACTAGCTGGTCAAAACGATCGTGCCCGGCTGTCTGAAGACTATGGCTGGATGCGCCCACAACTACCAGATCGAAGTTATCCTGTTTAATAAGATTAAGCAGGCCATCAACAGCATCTCTTACTCTCTCAACCCTCTCTATTGCCGCACAATCACTAATCTGGAGATATTCACGGGCATTTTTTAAGGTTTTTTCAGCTATCTCTTCCTGGTGCGGTAAGGGGGCATTGAGAGGTAGAGTTCGTGTGACTTCCATGAAAAAGACCAGTGAGATATTGGAATGGCGAGCCTTTGATACTCTGCATGCAATATCTGCCCCATACGCCAGATCAACATCCGCAAATAACGGTACGATGACCTGAGAACAGGGGGAGGAGTTACTTGAAGGGGCAACTTTGATCGATGTGCTATGTCCTCTTCTGAGGGAAGCTCTAGCTTCATCGATTGTTGCGGCTATAGGAAGCTGTGACCGAACGCCCGGTATTGATTTCACAACTTTCAAAACATTTGGAGGCAGATTCACAACAATAATTCTGGTATGATTAGCTTCAATATCTTCAATAGCAGTGAGGAATGTTTTTGCACCATCTTCTGAAATACTTATGAGTTCACTGCAGTCAACAATAATTCCCCCGGGATACTGGTTTAGCAGCATTCCTGCAGCTGCCCGAATTGTTAACCATAAGTTCTTATTGAGAGAACCAGAAAGGTGTACTACATCGCCGCGTGTCTCAATGATCATTCTTTGCCCCTCCTTTTGATAAAATTGCATCATCATGAGCTAGCTGAGGAGAAGTTTCGGCAGAGTCTGGATTCATGATTTGCGGCGTTTCAGTTTTCAATGGAAGAACGCCATTATATACCTCTTCTGAGAAGCCGTCTAGAGGAGGAGGCTCACTCATATTTTGCAAGTAGTATCTTACATTCGTTACTACAACATCCTCACATCCTAGAAGGGCAAGCTTAACCCGTGCTGCAGACTGACCATGGAGGAAAGCATGCCACCATTTTGCAGGGACAAATTCTGGAATAACTACTGTTATTGTATGGCCTGTTCTTTCCAGTCGTACGGTTTCCAGATAGTTCATTAATGGCTTAACAAGCTCTCTGAAAGGGGAGTTAAGTATTACCAGGGGAACATCTGGTGCCCATTGCTCCCATCTCTCTTTCAAGGTAGACATCCCTAGCGTATCAATACAGATATGCAGAGCTCTACAATCGGCAGAGAGTGACCGTGCATACTCCAGAGCTGGCATCACGCCTCTATGGAGCGCAGGGACAAGCACAAGGACTGTATTGGTTTGTGGATGTGTTGGAGGATGATAGTTTGCAAGCTTAAGCTGCTGAGCCACATCCAGGTAATGTTTGTGAATATTATGAAAAATGAAAACCATAGCAAATACAAGAACAATGATGTATGCAGCGCCTTCGCTGAATTTCTCGAGGATAATGTCTGTAAGAACCAGTCCGGTTGCAAAAGAACCAATACCATTGATGGTTGCCTTAATCTTCCACCCTTTCACTTTCAGCCTTCGCCATCTCATTACCATAGCGCTTTGAGAGCATGTGAAAGCTGTGAAAACGCCTATTGCATAGAAAGGAATGAGAGCATCCACGTTGCCTTTTTTGATGGCTAAAATAAGACACGAGGCAAAGCCAAGAATGAGGATACCGTTTGTAAACACCAGCTTATCGCCCAGGTTAGACATCTGCTTTGGCATAAACCTGTCTCTTGCGAGAATAGAAGACAGCCTTGGGAAATCAGCAAAACTGGTATTTGCGGCAAGCACCAGAACCGCAGCAGTGAGAAACTGTGTGAGATAGTAACCAGCTGAAAGAGAACCTTTATGTCCAAAGACTGCACCTGAGATCTGGTCAATAACAGCATCTGCACTTGGGCTGCCATCATATACCACATGAAACTTCACAACGGCCAGCCAGGAAATACCAAGGAAGATGGTGCCTAAAATGCCTCCCATAATAAGCAGCGTGAGAGCAGCATTGTGCGCTCGAGGCTCCTTGAAGGCGGGAATACCATCGGCTACTGCTTCGGTACCGGTCATGGCAGAGCATCCGTTGGCAAAAGTCTTCATGAGCAGTATGAGACCGAACGCCTCACCTGTCTCTTTGACATGCCACGTATGCTGAATATACTGGGTATGAGGATGCCATCCAAGAAGGGGACCAAATATGGCAATTCCAATCATCAGGTAGCAGAACAACACGAATCCATACGTGAAAATGGCAAACAGTTTGCCAGATTCCTTTAAACCCCGAAGATTTGCAAGTGTTAATACCAGGACAAAGAATATACACCAGATAACAATATGATCGCTGTTGATTTGAAGGAATGTGGAGACACCTGGTATCCCTTCCAGGTTCTGGACCCCTGATGCTATTGAAACTGAAACCGTAAGTACGTAGTCTATTAAAATTGCAGCGGCAGCTACCAGGCCGAAAAATGTGCCCAGATTATCCTTGGTAACAATGTACGATCCTCCACCATTAGGATACGCATTGATGGTTTGCCAGTAAGAAGTAACCACAATAGCCAGGAGCATAACAATCAACCCTGTGATAATCATTGTGGTGTGGGAATAGATGTCGGAAACTTTGGTGTGCGCCTGCCAGAGAGCAATGCCACCGACCGTAGCTGGACCGAGATAGAGAACTATTTCCTGAGTGGCATACGCAACAGAAGAGATTGCATCTGAGCAGAATACAGGTAGTGCAAGGAATTTGTTTAGGAGTGTATGTTCTACACGATCACTTGAAATTGGGTTGCCAAGAGCCAGAACTCGGATTCCACGAAGAACTCTTCTTATAATAGATGGATTTTCCACCTGCTCTGGCGCTAGTGGCCGATGACCACCAGATTCGGGTGACGAAGTGCCTTTTGCCATAATTTTCTTTCTCTACTGCCGGGAATGTTGGAAGAAATGGCATTAATAAAAGATGATGCCAATTACAACCGCAGAGGAAAGTATATCTCTTGAGAACGGGAATGGTCAATTTATGTGCTCAAGATATAAAACTATTTAAGCTAATCATTTTGCTGTGAATTGCTATCTACATGCAATTATAGCACAAGTAGAGAATTATCACTCTACTTGTGCTTAATAATCGCTTACTCTTCACATGATGTGAACGTGAATGAGTAGAGATCAAACGCCGAAGAGTTGGAAGCAAGTGTAAGAATATGGCTGCCATACTCCTTGTTTCGAATGATGTTATACATTCGTGGCTGATTCACCAACAGATAGCTCTGGCCTGTGGGAGTGTAACGAATATCCTGCCCCTTGTTTTGCGGTGGAACAGGTTTGCCATCCTGCAGGATGAATACCCTGATAACCTTGTTGTCCTTAGGACGAATGACAGCATTCGCAGTGATTGCATGGTACTTTAACAGTATTCTGTCAGCAAGGTTTGTGGTAGTTTGCCCGTTCTGCAGGGATTCTGCCTGAGTTATCCATGTACCTACCGGATATACAACACCATCAACCAGCGGAGCGGTGGGAACCGGTAACTGAAGAGTTTGACCAACCTGGAAATTAGGTATATCCCCCAGCACTCCACTCTGATATCCTCTCTCTCCACAGTATGTCTCAGGAGTCATTGGAAAGCATCTTGCACCTATCTTGTCCGCACTGTGCACTGGAGCCATTATGGGGGGGAATTTGAGATTGGGGTGCACTTGCAGAAGAAGCTGCTGGATTGTCTGTTCTGTACGACCATATCCACCTTCACCCGCGTGGTCTTCCACTACCTGACCGTTAGCATTAACCAGGTAATCTCTTGGCCAAAAGCCTTCAGCCCCCTGCCATGCATCCCAGTTCTTATAGCTGCTGTCTACCAGAACAGGCCATGTAATTCCCAAGTGCCCAATGGCAGTCAAGACATTGGCACGCTTGTGTGCAAATTTGAACTCAGGAGTATGGATGCCAACTATCACCAGCCCGTCTTTTGCATATCTCTTGTTCCATTCCCGGAGATATGGAAGCGTTCTGATACAGTTGACGCATGTGTATTCCCAAAAATCCACCAGCACAACCTTGTGTTCTTTTGTGAGCGTCTGCATACTGAGAGGTTTACCGTTAGTGTTCAGCCAGTCATCCGCCGATCCGTAAAACTTGGGAGCAGGCTGGGGGTAGTTGTTCGAAGCCAAAGTGGCGGGAGGCGGCCCAATTTGTGCGTTCGCGTCCTGACCGCCATTATGAAGCATTAGTAGTCCAACCAGGAGGACACCTGTAACTAACGATGCAAGTGTATATAATCTTTTCAACTGATGATCTCCATTGTATCTGTTATAGTTTAGATTACGCTGCTCGAAAGCGAATTTATACATTTTGTGGGGGATGGAGGATTTGATATGGCAAGAAGTGTAATTCGGAAGGTATCTTAAAGAGGAATTTATGATGTCTTAACATTCTCTTAATGTTAAAAAGATATAATTCTAGTACTAACTATTCAGATTCAATTACATGGATCACTACTCTGGAGGAATTAGAATGTCATTCAAGAAGAGCATTTTGCCTGTTATGTCAATACTAATGCTCTCATGCTTCTCTCAAAGTTCCAATGCCAAGACTACTATATCTGGAGCAGGAAGCACCTTTGCAGCTCCTTTCTACAAGCTATGGTTTGCGAATTTTGAAAAGGCAACAGGGATTGAGGTTGATTATCAGCCAGTTGGGTCGGGGAATGGTATAAACGATTTAAAAGACCAAACTGTGGATTTTGGAGCCTCGGATGCACCTTTGTCCGACAACGACGAGAAGACAATGCCCTATCCTACACTACATGTACCCACTGCAGGTGGAGCAGTCACCATTAGTTACAATCTGAAGGGGATTGGATGTGGACTTAGGTTTACACCCAAGGTAATTGCAGACATCTATCTGGGCAAGGTCACATACTGGGATGATCCAGAGCTTCAAAGCATTAATTTTGTGAAGCTTCCTCACATCCTCATTCAGCCTGTACATCGATCAGACGGATCCGGGACAACATACATTTTCACGAGTTTTCTCTCCAAGGCAGATCCTCAATGGGCTTCTAAAGTGGGGGCTTCCAAATCTGTAAACTGGCCAGTGGGCCAGGGTGGTCCGGGAAATCCTGGTGTAGAGACAAAAATTCAGAGTACCATCGGTGGTTTTGGGTATATTGAACTTGCCTATGCCATACAGAATCATCTGCCCTATGGTTCGGTACAGAATGCTGCAGGCAACTTTGTGATGCCAGATGTGAACAGTACAAGAATCGCGATTGCACAGTATCTGCCACAGCTTCAAAAGGATGTTCGGGTTCCAACAGTTGACGCACCAGGAGAAAACAGTTATCCTATTAGTGGATTAACTTTTATCTTGATTTACCAGCACGGCGGAAAAGTGCCAGGTCTGGTAACAAAGTTATGGAGTTGGTGTATGCAGCCAGCACAGCAGGATCTGCTGAAAACATTAGATTACGTTCCGTTACCGTCACAGTTAGTGAAGATCAATTTAGCTACTCTAGCCTCCGTGCAGGGAGCTGAACTATCTGGTAAGAGCTAACTTCTGGTATGACTGCAAGATCCGGGTACAGGCAAAACACTACTTTACTAAGAACTTCTGGTGTCAGATCTCAGCTGGTTGATCTGGTTTTCAGGAATGCAACACTAGTTTGTGCTTCCCTGGCATTTATGCTGGTTGTTGGAGTGGGGATCTTGCTGTTCGCAGGCTCCAGAGCTGCAATGGTTCACAGTGGGTTAGGATTTTTCGTTGGTGAAAAATGGATCCCTAACCCACCCACATCAACCATGCATACAGGCAGCATTTTTGGTGTGCTTCCATTTTTGTATGGCACTCTTGTAACCTCCCTTCTCGCACTTCTTATCGCTGTGCCAATAGGTGTGGGAAGTGCGATTTTTCTCGCTTTTATTGCTCCCAGTAAACTTAGTACTCCACTCTCATTCTTTATCGAAATGCTTGCAGCAGTTCCATCCATAGTCTATGGTTACTGGGGACTAATCTATCTTGTTCCAATTCTCCAAAACCTTGAGACATGGGCTTCACAGCACTTTGGTCATTTTCCCATGTTTGCAAACTATACAGGGACAGGCACAGGATCGGGTTATCTTGCAGCAGGACTAGTGCTTACTTTAATGATTCTGCCGTTTATCACGGCTGTTTCGCGTGATGTGCTGCATTCCGTACCACGTTCCCAAATGGAAGCTTCCCTTGCCTTGGGTGCAACAAAATGGGAATCCATTAAAGGTGTAATGCTGAAGTATGCCAGTGGTGGAGTAATTGGTGGAGTGATGCTGGGCTTAGGAAGAGCTATTGGAGAGACGATGGCCGTCACCATGGTCATAGGTGGAACAGTTAATCTCCCACACTTATCAAACCTCAACAGCTTTTCACTTTTCAGAACTGGCTACACCATGACTTCACTGTTGATGGATCAGTATCCCAGTCCTGATACTGCACTACATCTTTCAGCACTCACCGAAGTTGCTCTTTCGCTTTTTATGATAACTATTGTGGTGAATACCATTGCTAAAGGATTGGTCTGGCTTACAGCGATGTCCGTTGGTTCCACTTCCATCGAGATGGCCAAATCATTTGTCACCAGTGGTATAAAGGTGATTGGCTGGATAGCAGTTCTCGGTTTGTTTGCAATACAGATTAGTCACGATATTGCAACACATGGCATCTCCGGGATATTCCAGATGGCAGGAGTGGTATTTCTCATATTCTGTGCTCTATTCGTTATGGGATATCTCATCTCCCGAAGTAAAGCCCGCGCAACCTGGAGAAAAGTAGTAAACTTCGTAGGACTCGCTAGTTGTTCGCTTTGCGAACTGATCGCTTCCTGTGCTCTGGTTGGACTGGTATGCTATGTTGTTCAACAGGGACTACCCGCATTGCACTCCGGCTTTTTCAGGTTCCCCAATCCAGCAAATCCATCTTCGGCTGGTATGTTAAATAGTGTTGTTGGAACAGCTGAACTGGTTGTGATGGCATCTATAATGGGAATACCGGTTGGGATACTGGGTGGTATCTATCTCGCGGAATATGGACAGGGTAGGCTGGGATTTGTACTTAGATTCTTCGTGGATCTATTAAATGGGGTACCCTCAATTGTTTTGGGAATCTTTGCATTCGCTCTTATCGTTCTAACTACGGGATCTAACTTCGGGTATGCTGGAGGGTTTTCATTGGGGATTCTTATGATCCCCACTGTAACTAGAACCACAGAGGAGTTGATGCGCCTTGTTCCCATGTCACTAAGGGAGGCTTCATTAGGATTGGGAGCGACGAGAGCACGAACAGTTTGGAAAGTAGTCCTTCCTGCCGTTAAAGGTGGTATTGTTACTGGTGCACTTCTTGGTGTAGCAAGAGTATCAGGTGAAACTGCCCCTCTAATTATGGTCGGCTGCAGTTCTCAGGCAACAAATTTTAATCCGCATCATGCACTTGCATCACTTCCTGTGAGTGTGTATATACTGAGAAACTATCCCAACTCTCTGAATATTGAGCAGTCGTGGACAGCTGCACTTGTACTGGTAGCCCTTGTGCTTGCAGCCAGCACACTAGCGCGACTACTTACCAGAAAGCAAGTTTCCTCAGTAGCATAGTTAATACATTTATTTTTCTCTGTAACAGAGAATACATGAAAAGGAGATTAGTATGGTTATTACAAACAGGCAACATTCACTTTTGATGGTAATGAGTTGCTTAATTGTTGGCGGAATGGCTGCGGGATGCGGACCCGGAGGGAGTGGATCGTCATCAACCACTTCTACAACTAACACCACAGCACCAACAGCCGGTGGAACAGGCAACAACTCGCAGGATAGTACTATTAATGCAACAGCACAGGCCGCGATCGCTGCTGATCCAGCTTTGAAGAGCTGCCATATACAGGTGAACACTGCAGGGGCACAGGTAACTTTATCTGGGAATGTTGCTACAGTTGATTTGAAGAATGATGCTGAGAAAGATGTAATGTCCTCACTTTCCAAATATTCCTCCGTAAACCCTGGAGTGATTGATACAATCACTGTAGGTCCATCAAAGTAGTTTCATATAGACAGTGACTAGGAGTGGATTTTTGGAAGAACAAGCTGGCGAAGCAGTAATTACTGGCAGACGAATTTCAGCGATAAATACTATCCCTCTTGCAAAGGAGCGAACTGAGGCTGTTCCCAGAATAACCGTTCAGTCTCTAAACTTCTATTATGGGAAGCTGCATGCTCTACATAATGTGTCGCTGGAGATTGGAGATAAACAGGTTACAGCACTGATAGGTCCTTCAGGGTGTGGAAAATCCACCTTTATTCGTACCCTCAATCGAATGAATGATACTGTACCAGGCATAAAGGTTGAGGGTTGTGTGATGCTGGATGGGGAAGACATCTACGCAAAAGGTATTGATGTTGTGGCACTAAGAAGACGAGTCGGAATGGTTTTTCAAAAGCCAAATCCCTTCCCTATGTCGATACGAGACAACATACTTTATGGACCACGCATTCATGGAGAATACAACAAGTCAGAATTGAACGATCTTGTTGAACACTCTCTGCAACAGGCTGCTCTATGGGATGAAGTTAAGGATTCTCTATCCAAGTCTGCAATGGAGTTGTCTGGTGGTCAGCAACAGAGACTATGTATCGCCAGAACGCTTGCCGTCCAACCTGAGGTAATCCTTATGGACGAGCCCTGTTCAGCCCTGGATCCGAATTCTACCTATAGAATTGAACAGATGATTACAGAATTAGAACAAAAGTATACGATAGTTATTGTTACACACAACCTTCAGCAAGCTGCCAGAGTATCGACCAAGACTGCATTTTTTCTTAAAGGGGAGCTTGTAGAAATGGAGGATACAGGAAGTTTGTTCTCCAATCCTCACGACAAACGGACAGAAGACTATGTTCAGGGTAGATTTGGCTGATATGTGGATGTGTGTGAGAAACTCGCTCTGCAAGTCTATTTGAATTAACAGTATTACAATACACGTTTGCTTACCATGATAACAAGAGAACTTTAGGGCAATTTCTGAAACTAAAGCAGGAAATCGATTGATTTGTGTTTAATGATTGAACTAAGATTCTAAACCAACTGAATCTTAAACTTTCAGATTCTGATTATGACAATTAGTCAGAATGTATTTCCCACCATAAAGGAGCGGAATATGTCTTTTGGGTCACTGTGTAAGTGCTTGCACAATCATTCTTTTAGAAAATTCAGCACTTCTGTTATGTTGATCATTGCTAGTTCTCCATTGTTGTTGCAAGCTGCAAAGGCAATCCCAATTTTGAGACCCTCAGGTGTAACAAATGTCACCACCTATCAAAATAACAATGCAAGAACCGGTATTAATCCTCAAGAATGGCTGATACGACCATCACTGGTGAAATCCGGTTTGATAAATTTAAATAACGTATTTTTGACGGATGGCCCAGTGTATGCTGAGCCACTACTTATGTCACGGGAAGTTATACCGCTCGCTGGTCTCCATAACATACTCTATGTGACTACTGCTGCGGATTCACTTTTCGCATTTGATGCGGATAACGGTGCAACCATCTGGTCGGATAATTTTGGCTTACCAGTTGCTGCAGGCCAGGATAATTCGCAGGATATCACTCCAAGTGTAGGCATTACCGGAACTCCTGTGATTGATGAAAGAACAAGAGAGATATTTTTGGTTTCCAAGACAACTACCCTTCAAGGTAACATCTTGCAGCAGCTCCATGCTATCAATATCATAACAGGTGCTGAGGAGCCGGGATCACCTGTTACTATTTCTGCTACGGTAGCCGGCACTGGAGATAACAGCCAGCTTGGAATTGTTAGCTTTGACCCACTAGCATGTGATCAGCGTGGAGCCTTGCTGTTGACGAATGGAAATATCATTATTCCAGAAACCGATGTTCAGAACAATCATGGCTGGGTATTGAGTTATGACGAATTCACTCTGGCACAGAATGGTGTGTTCTGCTCGTCGCCAAACGGCTTTACGAACGGCACCCAGATCGCTGGAGGATCAGTTGGCTTTGGTGGCGCTGGGCCAGCCGCTGACACCATGGGAGACTACTTTGTAACCACCGGGCTGGGCTTTGTAGATCCAACCAACCCAAATCCATCCAATGGGAACTTTGAAGCATCTTTAGTAAAGTTCACACCAAGTCTGTTTGGACTTACTCCTGCCGATTTCTTTACACCGTTCAATGAAGCAGCACTCACAACCAGTGGTCTGGATCCTGGAACAGGTGGGTGTATGGTACTTCCATCCTCTATGTCCATACCTGGTCATGCTAATTTGATCACATACATGGGAGAGAATGGTACCCTCTACATGAATGATATCTTTGGTTTGGGTAGACAGGGATCTGTTAGTGATAATACCGTGGAAGAGCTGCAAGGAGCTTCTACAACAGGCGCAATCGGAGCACCTGCTCTCTGTAATAATGATATCTATTACGGCAGTATAAATGGACCTCTAACCTCCTACGGATATAGTGGAGTTGGCGCTAATCCATTTTCACTTGTACAGATTGCTCAAAGCACTAACTCCTTCGGACCTACAGGTACAACACCTGCAGTATCAGGAATCCAGCTGGGCACCCATTTGTATAACGGAGTGATATGGGCTATTGATGCTTCCCAAGCGAATGTACCTGGAGGTAATACGATTGTGGACGCATATGATCCACTTACTCTTACACTTCTAAACTCCTTCACCTTACAGGGAATTGCACCAACTCCTTATTCTGTACCTGTTGTGGCAAATGGATATATCTATGTGCCTACTCAGGATGGAATTGCAGTACTTAGCACTCCGTTCATATTCTAGACTATAGACAGCTATATGCTCGTGGAGGCTACCCGCTACTGGGTAGTCTCCATTTTTTTATGGATGTTACATGAAGTCTGTTATGATTATATATGGAGGAGGTTGCACCCTTTGCTGGGTGAACAGTTTATTCCAATGCAGGAGGTCGGAGTGCGATTATGCCAGCTGCTTCCATCTTTATCGCATGTGCATTGACGTATGCACGGCATTGGAATACCGTACTGAAACGCAAAAGCCCACCTGCGTGGCTAGACGCGATAGTCTTATTCCTCGTTCGTTACTGCTGATTGGCTGGAAATGCTGCTACCTTGCCTGCGGTACCTCTCCCAGCGTCTTCGTCCCGTCCTGCCCCTCGCTATTCGCAAGCGCTCAATAAGGGGAGGGTAAGAGTGTGGGTTGGAGTTTGGCATCGGCACAAAGCGTAATAAGTTCTATTCCACTAGATTGAAACTCGCTTCTCATATAGAATACTAGCGAGAGCGAGTAAAGATGCGAACTGCTTCCATTTCTGAATTTTTAAGCAGTCGAATAGCCGCATAAACCATCAATATAGCCTGTCAATTTCTTCCACACTCTCTTGTGAGGGTGTTCTATATTAGAACGGGGTATCAACCACGTGGCGCCATGCAATATCAGGCGCAATTGTATAACGATCTTATCACAATCTCATGGCTGAAGCGGACGAGTTGAAACTCGCTTCTGTCCATTTATACCCGCCTGCTCGGGTGAAGGCGTGAATTGCTGTGCAATTAGGAGTGTATTCCATTCCAATCTGCACTCCATTTTCGATTCAATTCGAACGCTTCCTGTCCTTAGCTATGTGGGATAGTATAATGCCCCTCACATCTACATCGAAGTCAAGTGGCTGCGAAAAGTCATGTCGATTCCCAAATCATCTTGATCTATTTGTGTTGGGAATGATACGGTTCAAATTAGCGATACCCTCTGGCTCATCTTTCCAATTTTATGTATTACAGTCCCTCTTATATTTGATGATCGATAAGTTTACGGTTATGGGCTGTTAAGAATGCACAAATGATGTAAAGCGCAACTCTGTGCATTGTAATTTATATGAGATGTTCTAGCGGCTGCGGACATGCTGTTAACTCAACAAGTTTTGCTTTATTTGGCATACGCTGTGAGACCAAAGCATAGAATGGAGAAGGAGACTTGATATTTACCAAAATTATTTATGAAGATCTTGCGTATATATTACATGAACGAATTACTGGTGAATAGTTCACAATCACAACCAGTCACAGTTGCACACAATTGTCAGAGGGTATAAGCAATGCAGATGTCGCTAAGCAAGAAATCAGCACTATTTGTGTTCCTGATGTCGATCTCCATTTTTATCATTGCAAACTATTTACACCCAACTTTATCGTCACTTAAACCTGTTTGGTGCGATGAGGTATATACTTCGACAAATCTCACCCCTGATGTGCATTTTCAAATATTGCCAGATCCTCAGTTTATGATTCCAACTGTGCCCTTCTTTCGGTTGGAAAATGATAATGCACACCTTATAGGCATCAAGTCAGAAAATATGGGAGTCTCGGGTTCATCTGAGATTATGATTCAGACAACAGGAAATCAAACCAGTATCTCATGGTGATATTTGTAGACCTGGCTGGTCTGCAGCAATTTTCGTAATAAGAGTTAAAGTCAGCATATACACTCCAAACTGGATATGTATATGCTGACTTTTTCACGGTTACATACAAAGTATTATGTTAAGGATATATCCCACGCATCAGGGAGGCTTCTGCAACTCTTTTTACGCCAATAAGGTACGCCGCAAGCCGCATGTCTACCTCTTCCCGTTTCGCCATTTGTCGAACTTCACGATAGGCATGCACTAGAAGAGCTTCCATTTTTGAATTCACCTCTTCTTCCTGCCAGAAGAAGAATTGAAGATCCTGAACCCATTCGAAATAGGAAACTAGAACGCCGCCAGCATTTGCAAGCACGTCAGGAACAAGGAATATTCCTTTCTCCTGAAGTATACGGTCCGCGGATGGTGTGGTAGGTCCATTCGCACCTTCAATAATTATTCCAGCTTTAATGCGGTCAGCATTTTCATCCGTAATCTGGTTTTCTGTAGCTGCTGGTACAAGTACATCAACATCTAGTTCTAGTAATTCGCGAGATGTGATTGGTTTTCCACCTTTGTGGGTAGTAAGAGTGCCATCGTTATTTGTACACTCCTGGAGTTTGGGAATATCCAACCCTTCCGGATTGTAGATCCCACCCACAGCATCACTCACAGCCACTACCTTAGCACCCATTTCATGGAAGATGCTGGCAGCAACACCACCCACGTTTCCAAAACCCTGTACGGCAACAGTTACGTCTGTCAGACGCTTACCAAACTCTTTGAGTGCTTCTCTCGTCACAAACACAATGCCACGGCCAGTGGCATCGTTTCTTCCTTCAGAGCCTCCCACAGCTACAGGCTTACCAGTCACCACTGCCGGTACCGTTCTTCCCTGTGTCATGGAGTACGTGTCCATCATCCACGCCATCACCTGGGCATTGGTACCCATATCAGGGGCAGGAATGTCTGTGTCTGGACCAATCACGATACTGATAGAGGATGTGTAGCGTCTGGTGAGCCGTTCCAGTTCGCCTTTGGAGAGCGATTTTACATCGCAAACAACTCCGCCTTTTGCACCGCCAAAGGGAATATTGACAATAGCACATTTCCATGTCATCCACATTGCAAGTGCTCTTACTTCATCAATATC
The DNA here is from genome assembly GCA_021805395.1 of bacterium. Taxonomy (GTDB): domain Bacteria; phylum Armatimonadota; class Chthonomonadetes; order Chthonomonadales; family Chthonomonadaceae; genus JAJZFJ01. Next base: position 17,770 of record JAJZFJ010000043.1, on the reverse strand, counting down.
AGTATTGGCACTGTATCGAACCCCGCCTTTGCTTGGACCTCTGGCAACATTGTGCTGCACGCGGTATCCTGTGAAGACTTTAGTTGAGCCATCATCCATTTTAACCGGGAAGTGAACTGTGAGTTCACGTTCATGATGTTTTAGAATTTCGTGAATTCCTGGATCTAGTTCCAGATGTTTTGCTGCTAGATCCAGCTGTTGGAGAGCGTTCTGATAGGGGTTAATGCTTTCGATGTGCGTTTTTCCATTCCTTAGTAGTTTAGGTGATTGCAGCTGTCTGTTAGGGATGGTATTCGTCGACGTTGTCATAATGGATTCCTCCTCGAATCCGAATAGTAATAGGCAGTAATATACTTCCATGATAGACCGTGGATTCAGGCATCATTGTCTGAATCAGTATATTGCTAACCACATCTCTATACGATAGAGACCGTTTTAGTGTGACGTTATGTTTGGGGTTGAGTTATCAGATTCACATGTCTCTCTGTATAATCTTAGGTTCCGTAGTACTCTAAATTTAGATGAATATAAAATTGATATTTCATATTCATCTATCATAAAGAGCGCCTGTCTGTGGGAAGACCAGAATTCAAAAGAACCTGGCTCAGGTTTGCCATACCAAGATTTATCTCTGACACCTTTCTTTTAACGCGTACAAGCGCATTGTCAACAGATTTGGTGTTACAGTGCATCTCATTAGCAATCTCTCGGTATGATTTTCCAACCTGATAGCCAACCAGTACACTCCACTCGAATTCAGATAGCAAAGAGAGTAGTGTTCGATGTAACTCGAATGTGTCTTCTTTCTCAACTATAAGTTCTTCAGGGTTTCTGGACTCGGTGCTTACCAGGAGATCAGAAAGGCTGTACTCATCTGGGGCTGAATCCGAAGTGGAGTGGAGGGAAACGGCATTATTCAGGGGGATCTGTTTCTGACGTGTTGCTGTTTTAATAGCAGTGATAATGTGTCTCTGTATACAGACCTTAGCAAATGAAGAGAACGATATCTGACGGTCTGCACGGTAATCCTGTATAGCCTGCCAGAGTCCTATCATTCCAATTTGGGTCAGATCATCTTTATCTGCGCCCATCAAAAAATAGGTTCGAATTCTGGTTCTTACTAAATTACGGTACTTGTATAACAGATACTCAGCGGCCTGATTGTCTCCTCGTTGTCCTCTAAGAACAACCTCGCTATCAGTCAATTCCGCATACTTTATGAGGCATGAAGGCAGATGGTTGCGCGTGTCACTCATCACCATGATTCCTCTATCTACATAGGATGTGTGGTCTAAAGTGGAAGATTTAGCTTGATATTACAGCATCACGCGTTTAACCATCCGCTTCGTAGATAATTATACACCAGTTCTACCAAAGATACTTGCACAATAGGTAAAATTTGCAAGAATCAGGTTAAATTTCGCGTATATTGTCAAAATCAGATGATATAGGAGGAAGATTCACTGTCTCACACTGTGCAGACGATGGTTTCGATAATGACTGGCGTCTAAGTAACAGGATGGATAATGCTTGGATTTCGCATGCTGGTATTACTTTCAGATGCCCCTATAATGCTAATGGCCTTGAAATCAAAGTGCAGTTTCCCAAACAGCCCTAATTTCAGTAATATTGCGCTTTGAAGGCTTTCAGGAATAGTGTCTGCCTTTCCATACCACATTGTGTCCGCGATTGTTAATCCACCAGGATGCCCACTGGATAGTCACCAGGCACAGGATGCTGAGAGGATGAAGGATAACAGCTTCTGGATGCCCGAATCTACGCTGCTGAAGGTTGCGAATAAGGAAAATAAGAGCAATTTGTACGAACACTAGTGACGTCCATGCAGCCCAGCCATAAACGTAGGCTGCAATAAGAAGGGGGAAAGGCATGAAGAATAGAACAAACAGCAGTGTACTCATAACCACTAGAGCCTGAAAACTGCCGAGCCCTTCGTATGCATTTCTGGTAAATCCTTTCCATACTTCCTTCCATCCAGAATACATGTGGCATGATACTAGTCTGGATGCATCTGTCAAGCGGACTGAATGTCCAGATGCCTTCACTTTTCTTGCCAGTTGAAGCCCATCATGGAAGGAATGAGGTATGGATGCATGCCCTCCAATAGCCGAATATGTTTGAGATGAGAAAAGCTCCACCTGACCACAGGCAGCCACAATCGCTGGGGATGGCGATTCCCAAACCATTCTGACCGGAAGGAATGTGGTAATGAGAAACTGCAGCATTGGAAGCACAACTCTTTCAGATAGACTTTCTGTTATCTGATATGGAAATGTGGAGACCATGCCAGCACTGTTTTGCTGTGCGTGCGCTAAGAGTGCATCCACAAACTGGCTCTCGCAGCGAACATCAGCATCCAGGAAAAGCAGCCAATCAGCCTGTTGATTAATCGCCCTTTCGGCCAGTTGAGAACATGCCCACACCTTACCTGCCCATCCCTCCTGGATCGGTTTGCCTTCTACAAGGTGCAGTCTTGAATCTGTTTCGCAGATGCGGGATACAATCTCTGCTGTACCATCTGTTGAGGCATCATCCAGCACGATCAGTGTAAAATCTTCATAGGTCTGCTGGAGAATTTGCCGAACACATGTTTCAATATTCGCTTCCTCATTTCGTGCAGGAATCAGGATGAACAGGCTGTCTCCCTTTTTCGCAGGCAGTTCCTCCAGCGGAGTGTAATCTGCCAAATTCCTTATGCACATAGCGGTAAGAGAGAGGAGTAATAGAGTTGTGGCAGCCTCAATACACAGCAGTATTGTATTCATATATTAAAAGTGCTAGGGTGATTATTAGCAGGTAGCACAGGTTCTAAGTGTATGAACCAGTAATGCAGCTAATTTGTGGATTGCATCTTTATGAATTATTTCAAATCCGTGTGAGTTCTCCACTGGAAGCCCAAGAGTAATTGGTCGGCCACAAAGCCCCTGTGCTGCTGTACAGGAGGCATCTGATCCACCTCTCGACAGATACTGCCAGTGCGGGGTAATTCCAATATCCTTGCAGCATGCAGCCAGCATATCGGCATCTCTGCTTTCCATGGCTGCGTAGGCATCCCTTACCCAGATTGTTGGGTTCTCGTCAATTTCAAAAACAGCATCCGGGGTAGTGGGGCCTATTTCCAGTGCAATGCATATTTCTGCCGGGTTTCTCACCAGATGAAACCTCGCTCCTTCCCCTCCAACTTCCTCTGATACGGTTGCGAGGAATGTGATTTTGCCTGCATTCATTACAGGAGACTGTTTCATCTCCTCCATGGCAAGTAACATTGCGGCAACATCTGCCCTGTCATCCAGAAAGGGTCCGGTAAAATGATTCTTTAATACCGTGAGCTGCCGTCTGCTAGGTGCTAGTATTACTCGGAGTCCTGGTCTAATCCCTGCAGCTTCGAGTTCCTGCTTGTTCATTCCCGTAAACAGATGGGCGTGTTTCCACTCAAGAGGTTTTTCACGAGCCTGTTCTGCTACACTTGAAGGGTGATTGGTATGAATGGATCCAAATGATAAGATGGCATCCAGCTGCCCGGTGGAAGTGAGAATCCGTACAGGAGATTCGCCCCATTTCCATGGATATGCGCCACCCAGGGATGCAATTCTGATGATTCCGTTGTCCTCCATTTTGGTGATCATCAGTGCAATCTCATCCATATGAGCTGTCACCAATACGGATGGCAGATTCGGGTCTCCCTCAATCACAACTTTCAGGTTGCCCTTTTCATCAGTCGTGCTTGAGTATCCGATTCTGTTCAGATAGTGAGACAGGTATTCTCTCACTGCCTGTTCCTGACCGGGTGGGCCAGGCAAACTTATCAGGTCTTGAATCAGATTTTGGAGTTCCATTCGCATCAATCCTTTCTCATACATGCATAACATACATTAGAGTGATCACTCTATGAATGCACACTATTTCCAGTAAGCACACAGCATACCAAAATATGTCGGTCTATCATAGCCAACGTAATTACCTTTCAAGCGAGAATCTTGATCAGTTTCATTCAACGCCCCATAGAGTATCGTGGCGGGCCAGAGTCCATCAATTTTTGCATTCTCGATCAAGTCAGGTGAGAGGTCTGCAAGCTCACCCAGCGAGTCTCTACGTACAATTGCCTGCACCTGTTGATCAAGCTGTTTGGCATCTTCATGAAAACCATACGGACCATCTTCCATGTGGGCATGTGCCCAGTCACAAGATGCTATTAGTGCAACATCTCTTCCCAGTACTTTGGCTGCTTTAGTAATAGCTATTCCAAACAGGCGGTGTTCCATAAGCCCCAGGCCAAAACAGGGGGTACAAACAACTACACGGGGTGGAGGAGTGAAGTTGGCTCCGCAGTACCAAAGCGGAATATAAGCTCCCCAATCCATGTCTAGAGGTGCAAGTGTCTCATCCACATTAACAGGTACAACGCTTCTTATTGGTAAGTCTTCATTCTGACACTGTTTTACGATCTCTTTTGCAAGATCTACATCCATTTCAAACTGGGATTCAATTTTTCCATCCGTGCCTGATAGCTTGCCTCGAGCAGTGGAAGCGAGGGCAACTGTAAAAGCATCGGGCTGGCAGTGTCCGTGAGGAGTTATCACAATCACAGTTTGTGGTGAGGCGTCACTGCATTCACTGCCTACCCTGGAACACATCTCGTGCAAGGGAGCCATTATCTCCCTGTCTGTTCCTGCAATTTCAGGAATCATTCCTCCATGTGGCATAATTGCACCAAATATTAATCCACTCTTCACCAAAAGCCTCCATTGCCGAAATTGTGATCTATGTTAAATAACGTTTAAGGGTGATATTCCGCTCCAAAGCTAAAGGAGATATCGGGCCCTATATTACTAAAACCGGGGAGAGTGTAGTTGTGAATATCCCCATTTTCGGAATAGGAGGCATATAGTGCAAGATGGCGGTTCATGATGTGGGTGACGCCAAAAGTTGCAGTGACTGCCGCAGAGTCTGCAAAACTGTTTCCCGTTCGTACTGCAAGGCTGTTAGCATCCACTTGCAGGATATACCTGTCACGACCATTCGGGTGGTACTCTAATGCCAGAAGACCCTGCTGCATGTGAGGTTGAGCACCCGGTATATCGTAAGCGTGTCCCATAATCACCTCACCAATATTGCAATACAGACTGATGTCTCTGCCTTCGCTATATCTTGCGTCAATATCAGCCCCAAAATCCACGTTACCACTACCCAGGAACAGTTTCGCATTGCCAGTAGGTATTTTTACAGCCAGTCTTGCAGCGAGTGCACTGCGTGGAGTTGCCTGTATGAGTGGGTGTTTAAGGGTGATAGAGGTGTCTCCCAGGCCGAAACCGTTCCCATAATTGATGATAGTCTTCCCCTGAGGGTTAACAACCTGAAGGATGGAACGGTATTTGGGCCAGTGATCTCTTCCAAGAGGGTCATCAATTGCGTCAGCAGGGAATCCAAATAGATGGTGCCAGAACGTAATCAGCCCATCCATCACCCCGCCATCCCTCCAGAGTAAACTACCATTCACCTGAAGCTCTGTTTGATCTCCTATCCCTCTGCTCCATACGAACATAAGCCTCTGATACTCATTATCTATAGTTACACTGCCAATAGGGTTGGGGATTAGCAGGTTATTGATAATGTCGAATTGAATTCGGTATCTCTCCTTATTTGTTGACAGGACATCTGGAGTTTGAGGCTGGAACTGCAGAAAAAGCAGGTGAAAAGGGTCGGGATCCCGCATGGGTATCGGTCCCCCAAAATTCACCTGGGCACTGCTTGCACCAGCAAGGGTAAGACCAGATAACAATACGGACGTTGAAAACACCAGCTGACATCTTTTGAAGATACATGAAAGCATTATCAAGAAAATCCACCTATTCCTAGATCTGTGTGAGAAGCAGGTTTACCCATCAATTTTCTGAAAATGAGGAATACCGGTACAGATAGTACTGAGTTGTAGACGGCTGTTAAAACGAGAGCATGAATCCAGTGGGGGGGCTTAATTTGTGGAGAGAATAGAAAGAAAAGGCTTCCTGCTACAATAGTTCCTATAAGAATAGTTGGAGGTGCGAGGATGTAGTTGTCCTGATATATCCTGCTCTCAAGCCAACCCACGAGAAAACATGTGATTGTCCAGCTAACAATGATTGCTCCATAACCTGCTTCCGGTGGGGCGGAGATGGATGCGTACACAGTTCCTGAGATGAAGCCAAACAACGCACTGGAATTGGCATCCATTAGCATTGCAGCAAGTAGTGCCAGCAGAAGCAGGAAATCAGGCGTTGCGGTAAAAATCGTGAGTGATGAGGCAAGCAGCATTTGAGCCAAAGTCATTACTGGCACAGCGACAGTAAGAATGATTCCCCTGCGGATTGAAGGGGTCATTGAATTACGTAAACCTCTGAGAGAGAGCTGAAGTGCACTGCAGCTTGAATTGTGGCAACCTTCTCCATCTGAGCGCGATCCAGGTGTACAGCGAGGACTTTTCCGATGAGTATGCCCGGAGGGTAGACGCCATAACCCGAAGTTACTACTTCATCCCCCGGTGCGATGTCAGATTCTGCTGAGATATTCACCATAGGTATGAGGCTGCTGAAATCTCCTTTGCACATTCCAACAGCATGTGCTCCCGCCCTCAGGTCTCGTGCACTCACCATACCATTAGGATCTGTGATCAGGACAACACCTGCAGTGTTTGCTGAAACCTCGTATACTTCGCCTACCAGTCCATTGGGAGTTATTACCACGCTATGCTTATGGATAGAGCTATTGGTTCCACGGTTAATTATGATAGTATCGAAATCAGGATCAGATCGAAGTGAGATAACACGTGCGGCAACGGGTGGAGGAGAACTGCTCTGGTACAGTTTTTGGGCTTGACTGAGTCGAACACCTCTTGAAGCCTCCACTTGAAGCTGAATGTTCTGCTGTTTGAGTGCCGCAATCTCGCTTTTGAGTCTTCGGTTCTCTCTGGATATCTGGTAACCATGAAAGATCCAGCTGGTTTTATGGTCTACCCATTGAGATGTGCTGGACAGTAAAGTGGCGGGAGTGCTCGCTACAGTTGTAATAAGAGCTGAGAGTGTATCAGGGCGCCCGTGCTGCAGATTATTGTCGTGCCAAACGCCAAGCATTGCCCCTAACATGACCAGTAAGGGCAATGGCCAAAATCGCATCAGCGACTGATTTCTATCTGGGATCAAAACACAGCCTCCACCGTTTCAATGTCAGGCTGTATTCATCGCTCTACGCATTCTTGGGCTGGATTCCAGTTCTTCCAGATATTTACCAGTGCCAAGTACTACACATGATAGCGGGTCTGCTGCAATATGCACAGGCATCCCTGTCTCTTTGGCAAGTAACTTGTCAATACCCATCAAGAGTGCACCTCCTCCGGCAAGTACAATGCCTCTTTCGTAAATATCAGAGGACAGTTCTGGTGGAGTTGCTTCCAGAGTGACTTTCACTGCCTCAATAATGGAGTATACAGGGTCTGAGATCGCCTCTCTAATTTCCGAACTCGAGATGGGAATGCATCTTGGCAGACCGGAGATAAGGTCTCTTCCTCTAACATTCATTTCACGGTCTGTGCCAGTATTAAATGCAGAACCAATTGTGAGCTTTACTTCCTCTGCTGTTCTATCACCAATGGATAGGTTGTAGGTTCGTTTTACATGGTTCATAATTGCTTCATCTATCTCATCTCCTGCGATGCGGATAGATCTGCTAGTAACAATCCCACGCAGTGATATCACTGCTACCTCAGTTGTGCCGCCGCCAATATCCACAATCATACAGCCTGTAGGTTCAGAAATTGGCAGATCTGCCCCAATCGCAGCAGCCATCGGCTCTTCAATTGTGAAGGCCTCGCGTGCACCTGCTTTACGCGCAGCCTGGATAACTGCCATCTCCTCAACTTCTGTAACGCCTGAGGGGACGCCAATCACCATTCTTGGAGCCATCAAAAGATTGCGGCGATGTACTTTGCGGATAAAATATCGTATCATCTGCTCTGTCTGTTCGAAATCAGCAATGACACCGTCCCGCAATGGACGAATAGCTTTTATACGCTGTGGAGTTCTCCCCAGCATTCGTTTTGCTTCTTCACCCACGGCCTGTATTACGTTTGTATCACTATCAATGGCAATGACAGAGGGCTCTCGAAGCAGGATACCTCTGCCTCGTACATGTACAAGTGTGTTCGCTGTGCCTAAATCAATGCCCATATCACGAGAGACACGTCCCAATGCACCGCGGAGAAAGTTCATAGTATCGTTCCTGGAAGAGACTATGGATACACACAAATTTAAATTAGCCTCTCACCGAATTACAATTCAGGAGATATTCGTGTTTATACCCAGTTATTTAGGTATTATGGCATATTAACCAGGTTATAGGTGATTGTACGTAACTGCATGCCATTGCAATCCATTCATAACCGAATCTGAACATACTCATACCCTGTCACGTTCATTGTTATGCGCAGTAATTTTTCTGAAAGTGAGTGGAGGGATATCATTGCATCAAATGTAACATTCAACATCGTCACCATCTGAATCAATACTTAAAGGCTGCTATCAGCGAAGATTGTGTTACAGGCAGATTCAAGAGAATGGCATGACGAAACCACTAATATGAAGACTAATCCGCACGGCAGCAAGAGATCTATAAGAATATAACCCACAACTCTAATGGCAAACTACATTTTGCCTCTCATGGATTTTGCGTTCTTATGATAGGATTCAAGAGCATTCACTTCAACAAGAAGTTCAATGTCGAATTTACTGTTAAGCAAGCCAGTTCCATGGACGTTCCCGTGTAAAACTACCAGATGACAAATATCTCCGTGCGGTAAGTTCCTGGCTATGATCACTGGCCCATTTTGCGGAATAGGATCGTGTTCTGAAACAAAAATAGATACCGGTACATTGCAGAGTTGTGCAGCAGGTAGTGCAGTAAGACCATTGTAATCCTTGCCAGGTGACAGCAGAATAATTCCATTCAGCTTCTTCGGATGCTCGGATGCATAGATTAATGCGTTATTCGCACCATAAGATGCACCAATGAGAATTGCATTGTTGGTTTTTAAATAGTGGATTGCACCTGCAATGTCTGGAGTGGTGAGCCATGGAGCGTTGATTCCCATGGGCCCTGGTCCTTTTGTGGATCTGCCTGTGCCCCTTGCGTCTATAGCAAGTGCTTCATAGCCGCTTTTCTGTAGAGTCACACATAATGGTGCCCAATCGCTTGCACTGCCTCCTCTTTGATGCAGCAGTATGACCACACCTTTTGCTTTCCTGATGGGTGTATACAGATCACCAACAATCGTCCAGCCATCTTTGGTTTTATAATTCACAACTTTTGGTGAACTGATGCTTGCAGCTGAACTGGGAGTGAGGTTACATGTGACAGCCAGCAGCACGAATATCATTAAAACAGTACGTGTAGTGAATGTAAAGAATCTGTTTGTGGAAATCATCATAACCTCATCCTGGTGAAAAATGAAAGACAGTTATCTGTGGTTGTAATTATTGTATCACACATATTATGCAGAAGAAAAACATCTGTTAGGCATATGTAGGGAACCATGAGTGTCTATTGAATGTTACCTGTTTATTATATAAGCAAAATGAAGCATATTTTGCGTCTGAATCGTAAATTAGCTCCACATCTGTTTTATATACTATATCGTTAAAATGCCTTGCGGGGGTATACTCTCCCTCAATAATGGTGGATCCAATGGCGCCTTCACCGCAGACATTTAGATTTGGAGAAATGATATGCAAGACATAGTAAGAAAGACAGGAATTGAAATTCGTGAGGGGCTAAGTTTTGATGATGTGCTTCTCATGCCGTCTGAAAGTCGGGTACGACCAGATGAGACCGATCCAAGTACATTAATTGCAAAAGATATTGTATTACGCTCACCACTCTTAAGCTCTCCCATGGATCGGGTTACAGGCGCCAGAATGGCAATAGCAATGGCTCGGGAAGGTGGAATCGGGATTATCCACCGTAATCTCTCGCCATCCGCACAGGCTCAGGAAGTGGACAAAGTAAAGCGATCAGAACACGGAATTATTGTTGATCCAATCAGTCTGCCGCCAAACTATACAATCCAGGATGCAGTAAATTTAATGGAAAGGTACCACATCTCAGGTGTTCCCATCACAGATGTTAGCACTGGCAGATTAGTGGGTATTCTGACAAACAGAGACATCCGTTTCGAGACCGATTACAATAGAATAATAAGTGATGTGATGACTACCGATGACAGTCGTCCAGGTGGTCTTGTTACAGCAGAGCATGGGATCACTTTAGAGCAGGCTCAGGATATTCTTCAGAAGCATCGTATCGAAAAACTTCCCATTGTGGATGCAGACAGAAAACTTCTCGGGTTAATCACCATTAAAGATATCCAGAAAGTACGAGATTATCCTAATGCAACGAAGGATGCAAGAGGACGCCTCCGATGTGGCGCAGCCATAGGGCCCCTAAGAGATCCTGTCATCAGAACTGCTGCACTGGTAGAAGCTGGGGTAGATCTCATTGTTATAGATGCGGCACATGGTCATTCTGCCGGAGTGCTGAATGCACTGGAAGCGGTTAAAAAGCAGTTTCCAGATCTGCCAATCATGGCAGGTAATGTAGCCACAGCGGAAGGAACTCGTGCTCTAATTGAGGCTGGAGCTGATTCGATACGTGTAGGACTGGGTGCCGGGTCAATCTGTACCACACGAATCGTAAGTGGTGTGGGGGTTCCGCAGCTCACTGCAATCCTTGAATGTGCAGAAGAGGCTGCAAGATATGGAATTCCTATCATTGCAGATGGAGGCATACGGTGGAGTGGTGATGCAGCAAAAGCACTGGCAGCAGGTGCAGCCGCGGTGATGGTGGGCAACATGCTTGCTGGAACAGACGAAGCACCCGGAAGCGTAATACTCTACCAGGGACGAGCATATAAAGACTACAGGGGCATGGGCAGTGAAGGTGCTATGATGGAAGGTTCCAGCGACCGATATGGACAGGATCCAACGGCAAGGCACGTTCCAGAAGGGGTTGAAGGACGGGTGCCATATAAAGGCGCAGTTCACGATACTCTCTATCAGCTATTAGGCGGCATAAGGTCGAGTATGGGCTATCTGGGAGCGGCAACCTTGCCAATGTTCTCTAAGCGGGCACAGTTCATCAGACAGTCTGGTGCAAGTTTGCGAGAGAGTCATGTGCATGATGTGTGGATAACAAAAGAGCCCCCAAACTATTCTAGCGAACACGCCTACAACGACAGTGTGCGAGAGTAACTGCTCTATTCTATACCCACTAATGAAGGCTATCGCTGATGATATATAAGAATATTATTTTAGGTTCGGGGCCTGCCGGCTATACCGCAGCACTGTATACTGGCAGAGCAAATCTGCATCCTCTTATGATTGATGGTGGAGTTGGTAGAGGGCAGGAGTTGCTGGGTGCAGGTGGTCAGCTCATGATCACTACCGAAGTAGAGAACTATCCCGGGTTTGTGCATGGCATACAGGGCCCTGATCTCATGGCCATTATGCGAGAACAGGCACTTCGTTTTGATGTAGAAGTAGTGGAAGACATGGCCACCAAAGTGGATTTCTCCGAAGCTCCTTACAGAGTTTGGGTGGGTGACTGTATCTACGAGGCTGAAACTGTTACCATTGCAACCGGTGCTTCCGCGAAGTGGCTTGGACTGCCAGAAGAGCTGCCTGCTCATCAATGTGGACTGGGTGGAAGAGGGGTATCAGCCTGCGCCACATGCGATGGCTTCTTCTTCAAGGGCCAGCACGTAGCCGTGGTTGGAGGTGGTGACACTGCCATGGAAGAGGCGATATATCTCACCAATCACTGTGAGCGGGTAACAGTAATCCATCGTCGAGACACATTACGGGCTTCCAAGATTATGCAGGAGAGAGCATTCCGAAACCCCAGGATTGATTTCATTTGGGATACTCAGGTTATGAGGATTAATGAGGTTCAGCTCAATACGGTTACTGGTCTCACGCTTAAAAACCTGAAAACAGATGAGATCTCAAATCTTGAAGTGACAGGCGTTTTCATTGCCATAGGACATAAACCCAATACAGAACTGTTTGAAGGAATACTGGAACTGGATGAGTTGGGTTATATTCGAACTCATGATGATGTAAAAACAAACATTCCTGGTATATTTGCCTGTGGTGATGTTCAGGATACAAAGTATAGACAGGCTATTACTGCAGCAGGATCTGGATGCATGGCGGCTATTCAAGCCGAGAGATACCTGGAAGAGAAGCATTCCGGTGTCAACACTCTGGCTGAGGTTTAATGGGTTCATATGCGAGTAGGAAAGGGGATTATGCTCAATTGCTTAACCTCTTTCCTCATGCTCTGTCTGTTTCCACTTGTAATTTCAACTGCTTATTCTGAAGCAACAAGTTCTGATTCCTCTTTTTCATTTGTAGATATTGCAAATAGTTACACCTCGCCTGCTGAACAAAACAGCACGATTAAATATTTTGTTTCGGATATCCTCAGTTCTGCAAACCTTCCTGCGTTTGTATGTGATACAGGCAGCCTTACCTGGGATGGTTCAGCGGAAGAGTATGAATCTCTGAAATCAAATATTCAGCCCCTTTCTGATGAGAGGATTCGTTTCTGTCCGGTTCCTGGAACCAGGGATATGCGATGGTGTGGGGAAGCGAAGAAGAGATATCAAAAAAACTTTGGACCATTATACTATTCCGTAAATTACAAAGGATTCCATCTCATATTTCTTGATTCTACTCAGGTGCTTGAAAGGCAGGGACATTTCGATGATCCCGAAATTGTATGGCTGCAACGCGATCTCACCAAACTCAAGCCAACTACTCCAGTATTTATTTTTCTCCACCATACCATTGGTGATGGGAATGAGTTCACCAGAGAGATTGACAACGAGTTTGACTTTCGAAGTTTACTTCCCAAGCATAACATATTAGCAATTTTTACCAGCACTTCCGGGAGTACCCGACAGTCGAAAACAGATGGCATAGAGACATTGTCATTGGGCAGACTTTCTTCTGGCGATTACTATTCTGTGAATGTGTCTCCACAACTCGTTAGTATCTCCTTGTCAAATTTAAAGCAGCCACATAAGCAGGTGCATATTACAGAAATACCAGTTGCTCAGACGATGGTGTCAGTTCTTCGAGCAGGCTGGGATGATCCTGATAACCCATTTCTGTTTAGAAGACGGCCTGCTGCTCTTCTGGATCCACGTTCACCCAGTGATAGTGCTCATGGTGAGAAGGCTGAATACAGAATCGACGCAGATCCATGGCAGCCTCTCACTCAAAATGCCAGAGATATATGGGAAACGGTTTTCTACCCATCAGCTATACCTGTGGGTGTTCATACCTGTGATATCAAACTAATTACGAGTAACCACACAGTCCTTGAAAGTGAATTGATTCTTGAGATTGAGCGATCACATAAAGAACCCACAGACAGATGGGCAATAAACCTGGGTGATGGAATCCAGTCTTCTCCTGTTCTGGATAATACTGTTTTGCTTGTTACATGTCTGGATGGAAACTGTTATGGAATAAGTGTAAAGACTGGCAAGATTCTCTGGAAATTTCATACAGACGGCGCAATTGTAGGAACACCATGTGCAATAGGCAAAGATGTGCTATTTAACTCTGAAGACGGATATGTCTACTGTCTGCAGAGTGAATCAGGTCGTATGAGATGGAAGTATAACACGCAGAATGTACTTCTCTCTACTCCGAACGTTTCCGGTGATGTAGTATGCGTGGGAGGGTACCATGCCATATTTGGTCTGGATATGAAAAAGGGAAAACTGCTGTGGAAATATGCAACCGGAAGCTTTTTTGAAGATAAACCAGCAGCCGATGAGAATAACTTCTATCTTGGTGGCTGGAATAACATTCTGTATGCTATCTCAATTGAAACTGGAACACTGCGATGGCAGAAGAAACTGGGCAGCGAAATGCAGGACTCTCCCGCAGTTTCCTCTCCTGTAGTTTATCAGGGGAATCTGTATGTATGTTCCAATGATGGAATTCTGCACGCATTTGAGGCATCGAGCGGAACAGAGTTATGGACAAGCGGATCTTCCCAGGGGGACATTCGCTACTACTCCACGCCTTCCATTATGAATAATGTTCTGTATATTGCGGGTCGAGCACTTTCAGGAGATATCTACGCCCTGAATGCATCGACCGGGAAGCTTGTTTGGAAGAGTTCCATTGGACAGGAGATTATAGGATCCAGTCCCACGCTGTCACCGGATGGGCAGACCATGGCTATTATGGGTTACAGGGGAGATGTAACTGTATTGTTCACATCTAATGGTGAAGTAGACTGGAAGTATGCTCTGGGACCAGGGAACATATACTCCAGTCCCGCCTATGATGGCTCAGTGGTATACACTACAACGATGGCGGATGACGTGCAGGCACTGAATGCGCCGGGAGTAGGGGCATCACCACCTATCCCAGCGCATTGGTAGCGGCTGCTAGATTCCCAGCCTGCCCCGTCTCTCAAGCTCCTCGTTATCGCAGACTCTCGAGATGCTGTAACCTGAAAGCGGAATCAGGTGGGTGTGTATGGTATCCAGCATATCTGTAGGGAATGGGAAGAAAGATTCTTCTACTTCATCTGGTGGTGTAATCCAGTTTCGGGCACCTAACACCACCGGAGGTGCATCCAGTGAATCAAATGCATGCCTGGTTATATTGGATGCCATGGTATGAAGGAACGAGCCGCGTTCACAGGCATCACTTGTGAGCAGAATTTTACCTGTCTTCTCTACGCTCTCCAGCACCAGCTTGTAGTTGAATGGCACCAGTGAACGGGCATCAATTACCTCAGCTTCCAAGCCATACTTAGCTTTGAGAATGTCAGCAGTTTCCAGAGCTCTATATAAAGTTGCACCTATTGTAAGGATGGTGATATCGCTTCCACTACGCTTAATCTCAGGCTCACCAATCTCCACCCGGTAAAATGTTTCCGGCACACCATCCACCCCATGGAATAGCTCAGGTTGGTCATATATTCGCTGACTTTCGAAGAATATCACTGGATCAGTGCCAGAGAGTGCAGCGTGCATCAGCCCTTTTGCATCATAGGGGGTGGCAGGGAACACTACCTTCAGGCCGGGAATATGAGCGCACAGTGCAGTCCAGTCCTGACTATGCTGAGCACCATACTTGCTGCCAACAGATACCCTCAGCACAACAGGCATCCTCAGTAAGCCTCCAGACATGGACTGCCACTTGGCTAACTGATTGAAAACCTCGTCACCCGCTCTACCAAGAAAGTCGCAGTACATAAGCTCCACAAGAGCTCGTCCCCCCTCCAGAGCATAGCCTACTGCAGTACCAACAATTGCTGCCTCAGCAATTGGGCTATTAAACAGGCGATGATATGGCAGCGTTTCCGTTAAACCCTGGTACACACCAAACGCTCCTCCCCAATCCCTGTTCTCCTCACCGTATGCAATCAGAGTGGGGTCTGTCTCGAAGTGGTATAGAATCGCCTCGAAAAGTGAATCTCGTATTGCAATAGCCCGTGATTTTGGTACTGCGTTACCTTCGGCATCAATACCCGATCGGGATCGGTTCTTTAAGCGCTGCACCCTGGGATTATCTTCGTGGGATAAGAGAGTGCTGGCTCGTCTTTCTGGGGCAAGCGAATGCCTTTCCTGATTGGAGAACATGGTCCGTTCCAGAAGAGAATCTATCTGGAACAGATTTGCTCGAGGAGAGAGTGATGTGTCTATGGCTCTCACAAAAGCTCTCAGTACCATTGCCTCCAGCTTCTCTTTTTGTTGATCAATGTGATTTTGGTCAGTGATACCACAGCTAATCAAATCGTTTGCATATGTGTTAATGGAGTCAACATTCTGCCATCTCTCCACCTCACTTTTCTCCCTGTAAGAGGAGGCATCTGATGGTGAGTGGCCGCTATAGCGGTAGGTAACAGTATCCAGCAGGCAGGGACCATCACCGCGGAGAAGTAGCTCACGCTTTCGGGCTATTGCATCAATCACAGCTAAGGGGTTATATCCATCCACCCTTTCAGCATGCATCTGCTCCGGGTTTAAGCCTGCACCTATTCTGGCTAGCGTCTGGAAACCGCCAGTTTCTCCCACGGGCTGACCACCCATACCATAGAAGTTGTTCATGAAATTTATGATAACTGGCAGGCCGCCTTTGTGGTTCGCATCAAACAGAGTTTTGAACTGCTGCATTGTTGCAAAGCAGAGTGCCTCCCATGTTGGCCCGCAGGAAGCAGAGGCATCTCCTATGTTGCAGATAACAATGCCCTGCTTGTGATTAACCCGTTTGTAGAGTGCTGCACCAACGCTGATATCTGCAGAGCCTCCCACAAGCGCATTATTGGGATAGATACCGAATGGGGTGAAGAATGCGTGCATCGATCCACCCATGCCGCGATTGAAGCCAGTTTCCCTGCCAAAAATCTCCGCCAAAGCCCCATACAACAAAAACTCTATTGCCATGGAGTGTGCATCATTTTCCTGTTGGCCAGGAATATCTGAAGGCAGCGAGGTTTCCAAAACTTTGAGAATGGCACCATCAAGATAGGTTTCCATAATGGTAGTCAGCTCATCGGATGGAAGTTTCGAGATCGCAGGCAGCCCTTTTGCAAGAATCTCACCGTGGCTTCGGTGGCTGCCATAGATATGATCATGGCTGTCCAGCAAAAAAGCCTGGCCAACTGCAGATGCTTCCTGCCCTATTGACAGGTGGGCTGGTCCCCTGTGATTGTACTCAATCTCATGATATTTACCCTGTTTTTTGACTTCATCCAGCATAGATTCGAATGTTCGAATCAGAACCATGTCATGATGAATTCTGGTGAGATCTTCAACAGCATGTCTCTCCATCTCCTGCTTTAGAGTTCTGTTGTACTGATTTACAGGTATGGGGGAAAACTCTATCTGACTTGTGGAGCGAACTTCCTGGGGATCTATATGCAGTGAGCGAGGCATTGATTATCTCCTAAGTTTATAACATTCCTATATCTTACCCTTTGATATAGAAACACGTACGAATTCTTTAGCTGGTACTCACACATAACGGTGTCGAGCTTCCAGCGCTTTTCCATACAATATCAAGGCAAGTATTCTACTACCGCAAGCATGTTATAGTCCGAGCGGATTTACTGGCAAGAAATAACCTCACATCACCTGAATAAAGTGGGGGTAAGGCTGCTGAGTGAGAGGCCTGTCGGAAGCAAGAACAACTGCAGTAAGAGGTCCTCCAAACACTGCACCGGTATCTATTCCAATTTTATTTCTCTGCACCAATGGTTCTCCAGATAACTGAGGGGTATGACCAAATATTACCACTTTTCTGTTAAATAATTTCTTGCTGGACAGAAATGGTTCTCGTATCCAAATTCTAGGATCGTAGCCTTCCTCCTCCTCATCCCAAACCATACCTTCAGGAAGTAAGCCTGCGTGTACAAAATGAAACTCTTCAGTAATGAACTCACTCTCAGTGGATTGTATAAACTCGAGGTGGGAAACAGGGATTGCAGCCGAAACTTGGGACAGATTACTCACTCCATATGTCGACAACGTATCTATGCCACCATTCTGCAGCCATATCTGTGCTTCAACCGATAGGGAACCCGTGTCATCAGCTTGATGATTGTCTCTGCTCAGTTGCTCGAAAGTATCCAGGAAAAGCTGTTCATGATTGCCACGAAGGAAAATGGAGTTCTTGCGATTCTGTTTGAATTTGAT
>JAJZFJ010000063.1 GCA_021805395.1 bacterium | reverse complement strand
GGCATGAAATGAAACCTTGACAATTTACTTCTCGTAGTTTGACTGGTATACATTACGAAATATTGTTAGGTGCTGATATGGTTTGCAAATCCACACATGTTAAGCATTCTGCAATATTTAAACCTATACTACTTTAAGCTCTTAAGGAATTCTACCTAACAGACATTGAAGGAGAGATTATGAGATCACACATTGCCAGTTTGTTCACTTTGTTTCTGTTGCCAGCTTCAATTGTATTTAATTCCTCGGCGTCACATGCCCAGATCACGAAGAGTGGAAAAGGCTATCTGGTTCGTATAGCTGGCCATCCGGGTGAGAAAATCAGCTATGCATTCACTACCAGCTTCAAAATGCCTGCTACCATGAGCAAATCTTTTCCTGATTCCGCAGTAACTATGAGTGTCACTGAAAAGATACTAAAAGTGCATGGAGACGTCTACACCATCCAGATGACTATGAGAAATATGAAAACAAGTGATAAAAATATGCCCTCAAGTCAAATATATGCTAATAAACCAATAATCACCAAAATGAAGAGTGATGGACAAGTTGTAGGAGGAACAATGCCTATGATGGAAAATATGAGTTTCGGCTCTTTATATCTCAAACCTCTACAGATAGGGCATACATACTCCGTACCAGTATCATCACCGAATCCACTGATGTCCATGTTCGGTATGAAGATGCTGGATAAAATTACATTTGTTGGATTCAAAATGTTTCATGGAATTAAAACCGCAGAAATGCGGATTTCACTCACAGGTACGAGTTCGGGTGGAGCGCAAACAAGTCATATGCCAAAGGCATATGTTACCAGCACCGGTACTGAACTGTTATCTGTTTCTGACGGTTGGCCTGAGTATATGAGTATGAAATCTAGCACTCAAATGCCAGGAATGGGAACAGGCAAGATGAGATCAACTCCAATCCATATGACTATGAACATGACCATGATTCGGAAGTGAATCCATGAACTGCTGGCGACGCAAGATCTGGCTGGATAGTCTGATTCCCACCAAGGGGTAACGTTACCCCGTACCAGAATATCGCACCACAAGGCAGCACTGCTTCCCACCTGGGAGTAACGTTACCCCGAACTAACTCCGTTCACCAGCCAGTGAACAATCGCAATCTGGCGACTATAACAAAACATGGAAACCTGCCCGTATTGGTTGCAATCGCGGATTCCGACCTAATCACTGATCACTGAAACCTGATCACTTCTGCCATGCTCGGGTCGTAGTACCGATAGCTGCGCAGAGACCTCTCCCCGGGACTGTGTCGCCGCGACCCTCCCCTCGCCGCCGCGCTACGCTTGCTAAGGGAGGGTAAGTGAGCGGGTTGAAAGGGGGTAACGCTGAGGGCTAATGGTTTGTTCTACGCGGTTGAAACCGCGTTCTGATATAAAACACCCTCAACAAGAGGGTGTGCAGAGATGTAGTCCTTTAGCTTTTGGATTTTGTGCATAGTATTGCCTTATTGGTAAGTAGTGAGCACTGTAAGGTTTATAGTTTGGAGCATCTCATCCAGCTTAGGGTAACGCTACGCCGAACCAGAATATCGTACCACATGGCATTATTGCTTCACACAAGGGGGTAACGTTACCCCGAAACTGTCCATGCCACAAAGGCATGAAGCACAGCAGCAAGTGGACCTTGACACAATATGGTGGCACTTCCTTAGAGGCTTCGACCCCGGATTCCGCCTTGATCACTGATCACTGGAACCTGATCACTTGTGCCGTACAGCTCGTTAGAGCTGCTTGTGCCGTCGGTCTGCGCGACCCGCTGCCAGTTCCCGTTATATGTGTAGCTCTCGGTTACTCCTGTTGGCAGGGTGATTCCGGTCGCTCGATTCAGTATATCATATTTGAGAGTAGTAACAGATGAGCCGTTTGTTACGCTGGTACAGTCGCCATCTGCGTTGTATGCGTAGTGTTTTGTGCCGGCTGTCAGAAGGTGGTCGTGGTTGTCGTAGGTGTAGGTGCTGTTCACCTGTGTACCACCCACGTTGCTGTCTTCTGTGAGTCTGCTCTTGTTGAGTTTGATTTTGTAATTATTGTGTTAATAATGAAAAGACGATTAACAAAAACCCATAATTATCATATGCACCTTCTCATTTAACATGTAATTTTAATATCCATTAGCGTTGTTGATCTCCAATTTGTTAAAATCAGAATCTTTTATACTTGTTAGCGGCATTTGTATCATTATTTTGCGATACGATACTGGTATATGAGAACAAATGATAGCTTTTGCTTGTAAATCTCTCTTCAGTATATGATTAATAATATTGATATTGTTGTTGATTTTTGTAGATTGTTTTGGTTGGTAGACCCACAATATAGCGAAATAATTTTTATGATTTGCGGTTTTTTTATAAACCAAACCAGAAATGTAGATTTTCATAGAATCTAATAATTCAATCATACTTCTTAGTGACATATCGGTTTGAATAAGAAGCCACAGAATCTTATGATTCAATAAGATGCTTTGCGTTTGTGATGAAATAAACTTATAACCATTCACTACTGAATGCCATGTATTGCTGTAACATGCACTTAAGCGAGCACTAGGATTAATTGCTAAATATTTTATTTCATTACTTTGTCCTGGTTTAATATAATATGAAAGAATTTCTGGCCACCGGTTTGCAACATCCTTTGGCGATATCCTAAGATGATAGAGTCCTACCGAATTTACGACTCCATTATATATTAGGTTAGCAGGAAGATAGGTTTCCGAAGAAATCGAATATCCAGGAAAATCTAATATTTCCAAATTAGTAAAATCTATGGCTTTTCGTTTAATAAAAAGATCTGCTTCTTTCACTCGCGGCAATTTGGTGTTTATTATTCCAAAATAGAGTGTTTCATATTCATTTTTCTTCATATCCGACTGCGGATAAGGAAATGGCAATGATAATTCTTTTGACCAACGAATATCAATTTCGTTTTCGTCATAAATATGAAGTGAATAATGTATAAACAATATAACACAAGCTATAAATATAAATAGACAAAATATTTTCAGGAATCTACTCATGTCTCTTGTCCTCTCTTAAATATTTTATTTGGAATTACATTAGTCGTAAATGTTGGTTATTTCAAGTATTTGTATAGAGGAAGACAAATTGTATCTTCCTCTATATTTTATTTGTACTTGAGCACTTACTGGTTAAATGCTGAAATTGCGATCAAATTATAAATGACCAAATGCAGCCTTTCCCCATATATCTTGGCCTACTGAACCAGTGGTATGTCCTATATCTTTAAGATATTTTTTAGTGTTATGATGATATATATCCCATAAGGGCGTGGGATCTGCTTCTGGTCCATGGCTATTTTCCCAATCATTGATCATCTTTCTCTCTCGGTAACGTTCATCGACATCAATCTTTGCAATCTCGAATTTCTTCCATAATGTGATTCCTGTAATCGCTCCTAGCCCTATCCCGATAGCACCACCAATAACTTTCGCTGTAGGACTCCAAGAATTCCAAATGTTTGTTAACCAATTATATCCAGTCGGGTCAACTCTACCTAGCGGGTTATTGTCGCAATATGCATACCAGTTCGTGCCAGCCTGTGCAGGGTCGCTGCTGAGGAAGCGCCCTATGCTCGGGTCGTAGTACCGATGGCCTAACAGCTGCAGCCCTGTGGCGCTGTCACTCTGATAGCCTGCTGCCCCGTTGTAGAGCACCGGGGTAGGCGTACTGCCCGAGCGGCTGATGTTGATGCTATGCCTACGCAAACCTGCTGTGTATGAGGTTCTGGTAAGTTCGAAATCCCAAACTCAAGGGTGGCACCTCTGCCTAAAATGGGGTAACGTTACCCCGAACCAGAATAGCGTACCACAAGGCAGCACTGCTTCCCACCTGGGAGTAACGTTACCCCGAAACTGCTTGTACCACAAATGCATGAAGAACAGCTGCGAGTTGGTAAATTACAACATGGAGCTTGCTCATATTGCACACCCGGATTCAGCCTTGTTCCCTGGAACCTGATCACATCTGCGGTTGAAGTCCATAATGAGAAAGCAGCCAGCTAATGCTCCGACTTCCAACACACAGGACAGCGGTCCACCACTGGTCTAACCCAAGCTGTTCTTCACTGTTTTTAGCTAAGTTGCCAATTCACATACAGGTAAGACAATCTCAACTTTTTAATGTAATTCGAGCAGTTTAGGTTTTGTACCGGGATATAACTCCAGAAAAGCAGAATTCATAATCTCCATGGTTGGTTCCCACGTTAGGAGATATCGCAATACCTTGAAACGCCTTAAAGGTTGCTTTGTAGTGCCGATATATTTCTTAAGTAGTTCAAGAGCAGCGTTCTTGTATCCAGAAGCATACAATGAAGAAAGCTGCAACGCCAAAAGTTTATTATGAAGATCACGTGGGGTGCGCGGATCTGCTTGCCAATATGCAATCAGTCGTCGAGCTTTATCGTACGCTTTGCTTAATATAAGGCATTCAATATGAAAAATCAGGAATTCGTGAACGGACTTTTCCGGTTTACTCTTTGGGGGCTGCGTCACACTCGTATAAGGAATTCCCTCAAGGCTTAAAGCGGCTGCCTGCTCGTATCTCTCAAGAAAGACCAAATCGAATACTGCATCCTGCAATCCTCGTAAGTAGCTTTCAACTGAATATCCATAAAGTACAGTCATTTCTGTTATTCGACCTGTAGCAGTGAGAGAGCGATTTAACTCCCATTGCCACTCCCAGCCACTTTCAGCATCGGAATAGCCTTCCCGTGCAAATGCTAATGCATGCGCATGCTCATGCAGTTCTGTTAGCACTCTCCAAAGACTCATCAACGTGTATTGTAACTCAAATGGTGTAGTACCGGTTTTGGACCTAGCAATTTGTAATGCTATTTCAGCACCTTCAAGAGCAGCTTCTAACTGGCCATGTTTCAGAAGCGCTTCATTTCGTTTGTTTATAGCCCAAAGATTCTCAGGTTCGCATTCCAGCATCTGTTGGGCTATCTTAAGACACATCTCATAATTCTTAGCATAGTAATGGGCATAATACAAACAATTCAACGAATTGATTGTTTGTTCGTTTGATGGAATAGAGGTGAGTAGATTAATCGCTTTGCTAAGATGATCCAGATCCACTAACCGCTCAGCTTCAAGAACTATCTCATCAATATTTTGTGCCATAAGCTACTCACCTCGCTTTCTATCAACTTAATTTGGCTCATCGGAACTAGATAGAAGTGTGTAACAAACCGCCATTCCAGAGATCATGGAGACCAGAATCTATGCCATCTACAATGCGACCAATTTCTCCTCCGACTTTGCCTTTACCTTCGCCAATCCCACGTCCGATGTCACCTATAACATTACCAACACCTTCTATTCCTCCGACTATACCTTCCTCTGGCTCTTCTTCAGGGAAAAATACCGGTAAAATGGTCGAAGTATCATCCTGAATACCAGTATCATCAATGAGCTCCCATTCTTTCTTCTTTCTGGGAGGAATAATCTTAAACCCTCTCTCTTTAAGTTTCGCTACTTCTGTCTCGACTTCACGTTTAACCTTATCATTTGTGTTTTTGGGCTCGGCACCAACGTGAGGGTACCACAAGCCATCGTTTCCAATAAATCCATCACTTTTACGTGGGCCGTCCCAATGTGGTGATCCCTTTTGCGTATCGGCATCACCTATGTGTGCTGTCCATTTCATACCATCCCATATTATTTGCCGAATCAGCCCAGTCGGGTCACAACCTACCAGCGGGATTATTGTCGCAGTAGGCGTACCAGTTCGTGCCAGCCTGTGCCGGGTCGCTGCTCAGGAAGCGCCCTATGCTCGGGTCGTAGTACCGATGGCC
>JAJZFJ010000308.1 GCA_021805395.1 bacterium | reverse complement strand
TTCAGTGTGACCGCCATCCCTTGCTGATTTCCGATTTGCTTTTCGATTGACAGCGCAGACTCGCAAAACTCTCGCGCGACTCCGAGATCACCTGTCATCATGGCGATTAGTCCGAGATTCCTGAGATTAAAGCCCTCCAGCCGTCTATTACCAGTCTCTCGATTCATCACAAGTGCCGTCTCCAGATAATTTCGGGCTGACATAAAGTCGCCACCCTCTAACGACACTATACCGAGATTACCCAGGATACTAGCCTCGCCAGGCTTGTCTCCCAGCTCGCGGCTCAAAGCCAAAGCCTGATTGTAGTAATCTGATGCATTTGAGTTATTGATACCGATCGCAAGCCGGCCAGCGCACTTCAGAGCGCTGCACAGATACTCTTTGGATACTCCCTGCAGAGGCTGTGAAAATAGGGCTTCCAGTTTAAGCAGTCCCTGTCGCCAGTGTCCACATATCCCCCAGTAAATCTCAAGCAGCCCAGCGAGCTTAAGTCCGGTTTCTGTACCATGAATGTTGCCATGCTCACCCTCATCCCAGCACCAGTCAAGAGCACTTTGAAGATTTTCATGCTCTCGGGTAAGTCTGGTAATCCATAACACTTCATCCTTGCCATGCATATATTTGGAGGCATTTTCAGCATAGCTCACGAACCAGTCACGGTGACGGCACCTCGCTCTCGCTACAGCGCCGGCTTCAGTGAGTTTTTCAAGGCTGTACTGACGAATCGTTTCCAGTAGTCTGTAGCGTGTAATGTTTCCGAGAGCCATATCAGTAACAGTCTCTATGGATATTAGAGATTTATCTGAGAGTGATGAGAGCAGATCTAAAACCTCCCAATCCTCAATATCTTCGTTGCTGCAGACCCGCTCAGCACACTCCAGGCTCCAGCCTCCCATAAACACGCTCACGCTCTGTAGCATTGACCGTTCACGGTCGTTTAGTAGGTCGTAGCTCCAGTCAATGAGCTGGCGAAGCGTCTGCTGGCGTGGGAGCACGGTGCGGCTTCCTCCAGTTAGTAATCGAAAGCGTTGATCCAGTCGCTTCTCAATCTCCTCAACAGTCATGGTGCGTACCCGTGCAGAAGCAAGCTCTATTGCAAGGGGGATTCCGTCCAGTCTGGCACATACCGCACCCACCGAAGCAGCATTATCTGGTGTAATAGCAAATTCGGGTTGGTGTAGTCTAGCGCGCTCAACAAACAGCTGAACAGATTCGTACTGCTCAAGTTGTGAGTATGCGGCACCACTCATTGGCGGAGTGGAAAGCGACGGTATTCGGAATACCTGCTCACCCGGTACCCCAAGTCCTTCGCGGCTGGTGGCAAGTATGCTTATGTGTGGGCACTGTTTCAGCAGCATATCAGCCAGCTGGGATACAGCATCTAGCAGATGCTCGCAGTTATCGAGGATTATCAGGGTTTTCCTGGCTGTCAGAAAGGTGCATAGCTTAGTGATCAACGGTGTACCTGGCTCTTCACGCACACCAAGCACATTTGCAACAGTCTGGGGAACCTGGGACGGGTCGGTTACCGGTGCCATCTCAATAAGCCACACTCCCTGAGGAAACTCCTCAAGAAGCTCGGCAGCAGTTTGAAGAGCGAGTCTTGTCTTTCCGAACCCTCCGCTTCCAGCCAGGGTTACGAGCCTGCTGCAAGAAAGCATCTCCATGAGTGACAGTTTCTCTTTTTCTCTGCCCACAAATGAAGTGATCTGAACTGGAAGATTATGGGTATTGATGGAGAGTGAGCGCAGAGGTGGAAATTCAGATGGAAGATCTGCATGGCATAGCTGATAAATGTGCTCAGGTTTCTCCAGGTCTTTCAGATGATGCAAGCCAAGTGAGAGGAATGAAATTCCAGCATTCTGTTCATCTGAACAAAGAGAGTAGGTGACTTCCGAGAGGATAATCTGTCCCCCATGAGCTGTAGCAAGGATGCGAGCACTTCGGTTGAGGGTGGTGCCAAAGTAGTCGTGATCACGCAATTCGGCAATGCCGGTATGCACTGCCATGCGCACCTTGAGTGTTATGCCATCCGGCCATTGTTCACTATGGAGAGCAATCTGTGCATTCACAGCAGCCTGCACTGCCGCTTTGCTGTTGGGAAATACAGCACAGAAGGCGTCGCCCATAGTCTTGAACACAGTACCACCTACCGCCTCAATCTCGCGCCGCATGAGGCTGTCATGCTGTGCAAGAGCTGACTGCATGGATGCTCCGTACTCCTCCCACAGTCTAGTACTGCCCTCTATATCGGTAAACAGAAAGGTGACGGTTCCTTCAGGTAATGCTTTCATTCGTGATTAGTATCTCCGCATAATTCAATGAACAATAATAAACAGATTAAAGGATAAACTTGTAGATTATAGAATATTCGAGAACGAAATCCTGAAAGATCCGACAAAGTCTTTTCAGCCATAAGTTACTGGTATGTAGCCTCAAGAGCGAGAGCCGCAGCCTGTTCCAGCGAGAGGGCTGCACCAGCCGCCCAGCACCTCTCATACTCTGCATCGCTAAGAGCAGAGCGACAGGCTTCCCGGTCGCGTTCGACTCGTGCTACCTTCGAAGGTGGTAATGGGGCTCCTAATGCTTCACGTGCAGAGTGCGCTGCACCTAACATCTGGCACGATAATTCAAAGCGTGAGGTTGCGCTAAAGAGTGAGCCGAAGGCTTCCAGGGATTCTGTGACAGCATGTTTTTGCGATATTTCAAGGCACAATGAGAGTGCCTGCCGCAGCAGCTCGCTTGCCTTCGAATACTGTTTCTCGCGGAGGGCAAGAACTCCTTCGTTTTGAACGCATTCCGCCTCAAGTTTACGGTCTGGCAATTCCCGACTGATAGACAGTGCTTGGTCGAAGTTCTCCCATGCGGTTGCATAATGGCCGGTATCGCTCGCTACATTCCCAAGTTTGCCTAGACTACTAGCCTCACCATTTCGATCTCCTAATTCTCGACTTACAGCCAGTGACAGCTCTAAGTACTTTATTGCGGCAGTGTAATCGCAAGTATAGATGGACATCTCCCCAAGGTTTCTCAAATTGATCGATTCGAATTGACGATTTCCAATCTCACGATTAATTATAAGTGCCTCTTTGTAATACATGGATGCTGCTGAGTAGTCGCCGGTTTCCAGTGCGACATTGCCAATATTATTTATAAAACTAGCCTCCTTACGCCGATCTCCAATTTCCCTGATGATATCCAGTGCTAGTTTGAAGTACTCGCATGCTGCTGCATAGTTGCCGATATGGAACTCTACCATACCAAAGTTACTCAGACAACCTGACTCACCCGGCCGATTGCCCAATTCTCTGCATATTGCCAGAGCCTGTGAGTAGTACTCCTTTGCGGAGGCGTAATTTCCTAAATTGAAAGTCATTGTTCCTGCACTATTCAATGCTCTTGCAATAAACCCTACAGATATCCGTTCCACTGGCTGTGCTAACAGAACATCTAGATGACATGCTCGCCAAAGCCCACGAATTGCCCAATATTTGGAGAGTGACACTGCTAACTTCAGTCCTTTCTCAGTGCCTGAGCAGTCACCCGTCTCTCCCTCTTCACTACACCAATTGAGGGCGGTTATTATATTTTCATGCTCTTCTGCAATCCGTTCCAGCCATACCACCTGCCCATTACCTTCCAGATATGGCTCAGCTTTCTCCGCGTAGTTTACAAACCAGTCTCGGTGACGGCACCGTGCCGCTTCGGCACCTCCAGTCTCAGTGAGGCGCTCGAGACTGTACTGGCGGACAGTTTCCAGCAGCCTGTATCGGCTTATGTCACCCAGTTCGGCATCTGATACCGTATCTACCACTACCAGTGATTTGTCTGAAAGCGATGTGAGGAGGTCCAGAACCTCCCACTCCTCTATTTCTCCGCCGCTGCACACCTGCTCGGCACACTCCAGGCTCCAGCCGCCCATGAACACGCTTACCCGCTGCAGCATTGTCTGCTCACGGTCGTTTAGTAGGTCGTAGCTCCAGTCAATGAGCTGGCGAAGCGTCTGCTGGCGTGGGAGCACGGCGCGGCTTCCACCGGTGAGCAGCCGAAAGCGCTGATCAAGCCGCTTCTCAATCTCGTTCACGCTCATTGACCGTATGCGGGCGGCTGCAAGCTCTATCGCTAGCGGGATACCGTCCAGCCTGGCGCAGACTGCTCCCACAGAATCAGCATTACTAGTTGTGATATCAAATTCGGACAGGTGCAGACGTGCCCTCTCCACAAACAGCTGTACTGACTCGTACTTTTCTAACTCCGTGCTCATAGAGCCATTGGCAGGTGGGGTGGAGAGCGATGGAATCCGGTATACTCGTTCGCCTGGTACCCCCAAACCTTCACGGCTGCTCGCCAAGATGTGCACATAGGGACACTGTTTCAATAGAGTCTCAGCTATCTTAGATGCTGCATCCAGCAGGTGCTCACAGTTATCAAGGAGTATAAGAGAGTTCCTACCCTTAAGCGCATTACAAAGTGTATTCGTAAGCGTGTTACCAGGCACTTCACGCACCCCAAGCACATCTGCAAGAGCTTGTGGAACCTGGGACGGGTCGGTTACCGTAGCAAGCTCCACCAGCCATACACCCTGAGGAAACTCCTCCAGGAGCTCTGCCGCAGTCTGTAGAGCCAGCCTTGTTTTGCCACAGCCGCCGCTGCCTGCCAGTGTCACCAGCCTGCTGCCGGCAAGCATCTCGATGAGAGTATGCTTCTCCTTCTCTCTGCCCACAAACGAGGTGAGCTGCACAGGAAGGTTGTGGGTATGCTGGCTAAGCGCACGCAGCGGGGGGAATTCGGAAGGCAGATCAGGATGGCAGAGCTGGAAAATGTGCTCAGGCCGCTCCAGGTCCTTGAGGCGATGAGTGCCTAAGGACGAATAGGTTGACCCAGCTATCTGCTCCCCAGCGCACAGGGTATGGGCTGCTTCAGAGAGGATCACCTGTCCCCCATGAGCTGTAGCAAGGATGCGAGCACTTCGGTTGAGGGTGGTGCCAAAGTAGTCGTGGTCACGCAATTCGGCAGTGCCGGTATGCACTGCCATGCGCACCTTGAGTGTTATGCCATCCGGCCACTGTTCAGTATGGAGCGCAAGCTGAGCACTCACCGCTGCCTGCAAAGCGGCTTTGGAATCGGGAAAAACAGCACAGAATGCGTCGCCCATAGTCTTGAACACAGTACCACCTACCGCCTCAATCTCGCGCCGCATGAGGCTGTCATGCTGTGCAAGAGCTGACTGCATGGATGCTCCGTATTCCTCCCACAGTCTAGTACTGCCTTCGATATCGGTAAACAGAAAGGTGACGGTTCCTTCAGGTAATGCTTTCATTCGTGATTGGTATTCCACGTTAGGTTAAAGAACAAGCAATGATTCATAGCGAAATTGGATTACTGAGTTTGCTAAAGTCACTCGCTAGATGAGAGAATAACGAATTATACTCATGTTTTCTTCATTTGTCCTTAAAATGGAATCATATTTATGATTCAAGAGCGAGAGCCGCAGCCTCTTCCAGTGAGAGGGCTGCACCTGTTGCCCAGCATCGCTCATACTCTGCATCGCCAAGCGCGGAGCGACAGCGCTTATCAGGTTCAATGCATGCTACTCTCGATTGTGCAATGGTACTTGGGTGTTTTTACGTGTTGAATGGGCGACACTCTTTACATAACGGATCAATGTTTTGCCTCGTGCTCAGAAACCAGCTCCTGCTTGGTGGCTATGGGTACATAGCCTATCCTCAGACCTTTGGGTGGAGTGACAATTAAAGCAGGGTCGATAGAAGCCAGTTTTCCAAAAGCAGGCGGTGGGAGGTAGTTTTTATTCCGCGTCCATAGCCGTTGCAGCTTCTCTACACGTAACTGCATCGCCTGCCGCTCGCTGTCTGTCAGTCCGGCATGCAGCATTGCAGGCTGCTCGTCAAACTTGTACCAGTAGTAGGTTACAACGGTTCCATCTCCCAGTCGAGCTTTGAATGGGCCAGCAGCAGGGCCAGGAGACTTGAAGGAACTGGCTGGGGAGTCGGGAGCGATAAATGCTTTGCCTGGCGCCTCCAGAGGTGTATGCCAGTCTATCTTCTGTAATCCTGTATCTACTGGCACTTTACTCGCATCAATTGGAACCCATTGGGGCTTTACACTACCATTTGCAGGCTCTAACTGATAGTATTCAGGCAGCATCACAAGGCCTCTATGCCCTGGTACCGTTTGCACCATTCCCATTTTCCATCGATAACCGTAGGTGTTAGCATTAAAGATGACAGGCTTGGCAAACATATCCCAATCAACATGAGCTTTGCTTTCTTTGCCATCCTGATCGATTCGAATCTCCCATGTGGCGTAACCCTGGCCGGAAAAGTTGCGCTGTAGTGCACCTTTTGTATCAATTGCCCCCGACGCAGGAGCACCTCCCTCAAACCAGCTTGATACTGCATCCCAAAGTGCGGTTTTGTTATATACGGTGTCCTCATGGACAAGCGCAGATTCACCTTCAAAATTCTTCGGGAAGTAGGTGGGAGCGACTCGTGCATACCATTTGCCGTCTGCATCCCTGGCTACTCGGCAAGGAATATACTGCGTTTCCATCTGTACTGCCCTGTTGGGATTTGCAGGTCTGGAATCGAGCAGCTGTCCTACAAGATTTGGAAATTTTAAACCATTATGTGCCCAGTAATATGGCGTGAAAAATGCGACTGGTCCTTTGAAATTCGCTGTGTTCATAAAAAGCGTCCAGCAGTTGTTACCAGATGGGATATTGGATGGTCCAAGAACTCCGGGACCGCCGCATAGCGGTAGATTAAGGTATCCATACCCAACTAGTGAACCTTGCACTCCCTGCTTGATATTTAATCCATCTGGTGGGAAGAGGATCCAAGGGCTTAACTGTGCTACTCCATATCTTCCACCAGGATTCGCCCAGGTGCCTGTACCGGTTCCAGGGCCATCAGCTATTTCATTAAAGTTGGGTCCAACCCCTCCCATAACAAACTTTGGAGTGACTGTGGGAAATCGCGTATTCCGCCACCAGCCTAACCCTCCTTCCACATCGGAGTACATGTTTTTTGGAACTGGTCTCTTATACTGTGCAAACATCCATGTGCCCGGTAAACCGCTCTGGAAACTATGGCCAGGATAGTACTTCTGTAGGGGCCATGCTGGAACGTACATGGAGAAGCCAGCATTGTAGGACTTGGCTACCGGTCCTGCAATTGGCACGATGAGATATCCAGCTTCGTACGAATATGGCCCGGCATCCGCCACTGATTGTATCGAAAGCATTACAGATGCAACTGTAACAAGGAGTTTGGAGGAATGAGGATTATGCATAAGACGCTTAGTATATTTTTTTGCAACCCTGTTAAACTGCATCACCATAATATTTCTCCTTGTGGCTGGTAGTTGTATCTTTCCTTTTATATTCACGATGACGTAACAACAATCCTGCTGCTTAAGGTAAGTGTTTGATAAGTATGAATCAATTCATCATTGTGGTGAATTAAAATTGCCAACCAAACATGCATTCTGTTATGGATTTGCAGATGGAAAGATGAGAAGATGTGAGCATTGAATATACAACACAGCATCAAAATATTAGGCAGGTGCATTCTATGTACAAAGCCGTACGAGGCTTGACATACGGAACAATGTTCCGTATAATATGGTACATGGTTCCGTTTAGAGTATTCTACCATAACTCTGATAACATCTCGCACCATAATATGAATGATAAGGAAAAGACATGACATCTAATTCACAAAAAATTTGGTTCATTACCGGCTCTTCTCGCGGATTTGGACGCGTGTGGGCGGAAGCCGCATTAGAGCGCGGTGACATGGTAGCTGCAACAGCACGATCAAAGGAGCAGATATCAGAACTCAGCAGTAAATATGGCGATAACGTGCTAACACTTGAGCTTGATGTAACCCGCCCGGAGCAGGTGAAAGCCGCAATAGCTCAGGCTCATAGTCACTTTGGAAAGCTTGATATCGTCCTTAACAATGCTGGATATTCGCTTGTTGGAACAGTGGAGGAGGCGACACTGGAAGAAGTTCGAGCCCTCTATGAGACCAACATTATGGGTACTATCTCGGTTATTCAGGCAGCATTTCCATATCTTCGACAACAGGGCAGCGGACACATTCTGGGAGTTTCAAGCGGGCTCGGTCATGTCACTGTTCCTTTGATTGGTTACTACTGTTCTTCAAAATGGGCTTTTGAGGCTATTCATGAAAGCTTGGCAGGCGAAGTTAAATCATTTGGAATCAAAGTAACCATCATTGAACCAGGAGCCTATGCCACAGAATTTGGAAGTCCACAATCTTTAAGGATGTCTACGCCAATGGACATCTATGGTGATGTGAGGTCACAGGTTATACAGCGTCTGCAGACAATGGAACGCGGCGATCCAAACGCTACTCCTGAAGCTATATTCAGCATAGTCGATACGGATCAACCACCTCTGCGATTTATCCTTGGAAGCCAGAATCTGGAGTGGCTACGAGGAGCCTATGCCGAGCGATTAGCCACATGGGAAGCATGGTCAGCGGTCTCGAATGCAGCACAGGGAAATGTTTAAGTATAAACGGTATCTTACTTGAAGATATCGCTCATGAATGCAATTCACAATATAGCATTCAGGCAATTTGGAAAAGAACCCAGCCGGATATACTCTAATCCGGCTGGGTTCTAATATTCAGCACTATCAAACAGAATCTACAGTCTCCATAATACCGATATTTTCACTACATTTAATTTCTATACCGCCAACGCTATTAATCGTACCCAAATATAACCATTGCTGATGACTATGTCTAATGCGGTATGAAAACAGTGCGGATTACATTCACAGAATCTTCTATCTAGCTCGCTGATTCCGCAGTAACCTCCAGCGCAGCTACAGAGCTTGCTCCAGCCTGGCTGCCTGTAGATGGTGCGAAAGCTATGGTTAGATAACCGCTGTCATCTGGTAACAGATTTTTGATAGAATGCACATTTTCGCCTGAGGCAGAAGCTGGTTGATAATTCGACAGCACACTTTTGCCATTGATGGAGACGTTCATTGTACCAGTGCTGTTTTGTGCTGGAAAATGTAACTTAAGCGTGTACGCCTCGTCCTTGGATGGCATAGGCAATGGAATACTGTATCGGAAGGTTCCCTGTCTCACGGTATCGCCCAAATGTGCTGGATTTTGAGATAGGCTCACAGCATCACCTCCTGTACTGTAACAGTCTCCAACGAATTCACCTAACTCATCTCCTCCGCAGTTGATGGCAACTCGCAGGGGAGTGGAATCCGTCTGGTCGGATACTGAAGTGTAAGCAGTCATGGAAGGCGGAAGATCCTGAAGGCTGAGCTTTCGCTTCCTGGGTCGTTCGGCCATCGCGAATTCGAGCTTTCCGCCTTTCACAAGATCCTCATGTGAGATCCACAAAGGACTGTGAGAATGTCCGTTAAGTTTGATATCATGGACATAGACTGCTTGTTGCGAAGTGGCTGGTGCACTGATTACCAGCTTTTTGCCACCTGCTAGCGAGATCTCTGCCTTTGGAAACAGTGGGGAAGTGAATATGTACGAAGGTCGGCCAGGGCAATGAGGAAACACTCCTAAAGCAGCCAGTACATACCATGCAGACATCTCTCCATTGTCTTCGTCTCCTGGAAAACTGTCTGGAGAGTAAAGCTCGTTCAGCACGCGTCTGGACCAGTACTGTAATCTGGATGGATTACCGGTTGCTATATAGTGTGCCATTACCTGATGTACTGGCTGGTTACCCTGATCGTACTGTCCAAATGGAACAGCAGCCATCTCAGCCATTTCATGGATCACTCCACCATATCCTCCAACGTGGAAAACGGGTTTTTGCCAGAACAGATGGTCGAGCTTGGTTACGAGAGATCTGTATCCGCCGAAGAGTTCGATCAAACCTGCTGGATCATGAGGCACGGAAAGGGACCACTGCCAGGGCCCGCCTTCGGTGTAGGCATCACCCCACGCATACTGGTCAAACGGTTCCACAAAGGTGCCGTCACTCTTCTTGGGGCGCATGAAACCGGATGATGAGTCAAACAGTGTTCGGTAGTTCTGTGCTCTCTTTTCCAGTATCTTCTGTTGATCTTTTTTGCCGAGATACTGTGCTGACAGGGCAATACATGCATCATCATAGGCATAGTCCAGAGTATTTGAAACGACCGCTCCAGTAGTTCCATAGGGCAGATAACCGGAAGCAATATAGTCGTTCAATCCGAACCTGCCATCACCATATCCGGTGTGCTCTACAGAGGCATCCTTCCAAAGGGCATCGAAAGCATCGCTCTTGTTGAAGCCAGGAATGTTCTTAAGGATAGCATCTGTAAGCACCACATCGCTATGTGTTCCGCCCATTGTGCCATGATAACCAGGGTGAGGCCACTGGGGCAGCCAGCCGCCTTCTTTGTAAGCATTTATGAAACCCTGAACCATTTCGCCTAGCCGTTCTGGCTGCAAGAGAGACAGCAGGGGATATAGTGTGTGATAACCATCCCACAGACCGGTGTCTGTATACATAACCCCCTCATGGACTTTGCCATCAAATGGGCTGTAATATATCGGTTTGCCATTGATTCCCGGTTCATGGAACATGCGCGGATACATATTCGTTCGGTAGAGGCAGCTGTAGAATGTCCGCCTCTGTTTATCGGAGCCGCCTGTCAGCTTGACCACTCCGAGTGTCTCATTCCAAACCTTCCTTGCCTCCGCACGAACGGCATCGAATGTGTGATTCCCTAACTCATGCTTGAGATTGAAGTGAGCCTGTTCTATGCTAATAAAGGAGGTGGCTACTCTGAGGATTGCGCCAGGAACGGTACCCAGTTCTGCAACGGCTCCAATGCCATCTCCATCTAACTGAGTCTGATCTGCAACAGGTACGCCTGCTTTAAATGGTGCTGCTGATACAAATGGATGATCGCAAACCGCAACAAAATAACACGCAGCCGAATTGGAAGCTGCATATCCCATCCTGGAGTATCCTGTGATTGTGTGACCATCAGGCTCTATCTGAATATGTGTCTGAGTGTCGATGATAATGCGAGAAGGTTTGCCATCGGGAAACGTGAACCGGAAGATGGCACATCGCTCAGTAGGGGACATCTCCAGGCGGGAGCCATCATCGTCAAACTTTACGGACAGGTAATCCGGACCTGCCTCAAAGTTCTCAGCACTATATGCTGCTTCTCTTGCCTTCGGGAGTAGCACAGGGCTGCCGGACTGACACATTACGGTACAGTGACCGTAATCTCCCATCCAGGGACTGGGTTGATGGGTGGCTCTTACTCCTTGCAGCTTCATTGCTGTGGGATTAAAAAACCATCCATCACCCATACTGTTCTGTGGAGTCCAGTTAGACATGCCGAACGGATAACTGATGAGGGGTAATGTGTTTCCATGTGAGAAGGTCCAGACCGAATTGGTACCCTGCATAACATTGACAAGATCAACGAGATCGTTTTTCTTGTCTAATGCTCTGGCATAGGCTGCTGAGCCAGGTGCCACCATTTGTAGACCTGATAAACCCACGATGCCAAGCATGCCCTGCACTACCTGACGCCGGGATAGACTGTTATTATCTTCTTTGGATTCATTACTCCGCATATATATGCTCCTGCTCCTCAGGGAGTACCCCGGGAGGTGTTTCCAGTTGTTTGTTTAACTTGCAAATGGCTCATCAACATGTTCATTGTAGCAGTCTTCTGAGCCTGAGTCATTTTAGGATTGTTGTAGACAGTCATCAGTGCCTGTTTCATCTGAGCAGGCGTAACCGTGGTAGGATAGGTTTTGTGCGCTTGTGCTGTTGTGCCAGAGTGGCATCCCTGAAGCAGGCACATGAATACTGTACTAATACCAAAACTGATACGAATGAATCGAACCATTGGTTCACTCCTACATTTCTGCATCTTGTGTTGTATCAAAACTCAGTTGAAGCTCGGGTAAGTCTGTGCATATTCCAGATTGGTATAGCCTTTGCTGGTAGGATCGGTGGCTCCGTGGCTGGTAAAGCTTGTACCATCTATCGTCCACATATTGGTGTCTGCTGATCCACCATCAACAGTATCCAGTGTCTGTAATGGACGCAGCGACTTGCAGTGTCCATCGAGGAACCAGAAGTTGGAATGTCCGTTATGCCCAGCAAACATCAGACTGCCAGGTCCTGCCCAGGTTATTCCCCAATAGGGAGCAGTTGTGACACGGTAGTCACTGTAGCTTCCTTCAAATTCAACAATGCCTATGGTTTCTGAAGGCTGTGTAAGCTGGGAAAGATGTGCAGAGTTAGGACATGGACCACCCCACCATCCGTTACAGTCGATAAATGGCTGTATTAGGGGATCACCCGATCCCGAATCCGTGTTGGCTGCGTAATTTGCCGGGAAGCTTGATCCATCTGCATCCAGTCCTCTGTATGGATCAGAAGGACATACCCAAACCTGTCTTGATTTGACGTAGGGATTTATATATGTTTTCCAGTTGACTTTTGGTTCATTCTTGCGGTTTGGCAACACCTCATCGTTGTCCTGCACATACATCATGATTGCAAGACCAATCTGATTTTCGTTGCTTAAACACATGGTCTGTCGGGCTTTCTCTCTAGCCTGAGCAAAGACAGGGAACAGGATTGCAGCTAAAATTGCAATAATAGCGATAACAACCAGTAATTCGATGAGAGTAAAGCCAGTTCGTTTCATAGTATGAACTCCCTTATATGACTTTGTGATGCTGAAAGGTCTTATTCGCTAAAAAAGTGCTACAGCATCATATTAAGAAAATGTGTTATCGATAACATGAACGATGCTAAAAAGCGACAATCTATGTTAGCGATAACATATTGTATCATACAAATTGCACGGAGTCAACAAAGTAAGCTCTGTTTTACTAGCTTCTATTTGCTAAATTCTGGATACGTGGATCAATCGTTGGGGATTCCCCTTCGCGGATGTAGTAAAAATGATTAACAGTAAGTGTATGAAACCTTTGTTTTTCTCCGGACGGCCAGAGAATATCAAGGTGTTTTATATTTGTCTCACGAGCCAGCCCAAACGTCACTCTCATATCGCTGTGGGAGCAGTAGCTGGAGCCGCTTCTAACCCACTGGGTTTGTGTTCCTGACTTTGTAACCAGTGTCAGCCTGGCACCGATGGCATCCCGATTGCTGCGAACCCCCTCCAGGCGAAAGGTGATCCAGTGATTCGAATTCCCACCATCATTGCGAAAAAGTGTCAGACTGCCCCTTTGTGAAACCATAAGAACATCCACATCGCCATCATTGTCGAAATCACCCACAGCCAGTCCACGAGTAACATGCGGAGATGTGAGATCACCTAGCGACCGATCGTCCTGAATAAAGACACCTGTTCCCTGATTGTGCAGGAGCAACTGGCTCTGGGCGTAGGTCTCCCCATCTGTGGATGCCTTTGCCACCATCGGTGATATGTGTCCGTTGCCAACAATGATATCTGGCCATCCATCAAGGTCATAATCGAAACATTCCAAACCAAATCCGAGGTAGTGAATGTTAGTTGTGGATACTCCAGATGATAGTGAAGCATTCTGAAAGACACCACCCTGATTTAGAAGAACGGTTTTTAGTTCCTCGGCATAGTTGACAACAAACAGGTCCTCACGACCCTCATGCATGTAATCTGCCACGCCAATGCCCATGCTTGCCGTGGCATGACCCATACTGTTGTATGCTGCACCTGCTGCATCCGCTACGTTTGTAAACGTGCCATTGCGGTTATTATGCAGTAGAAAATTTGCCATGGTATCGTTAGAAACAAAGAGATCTGGCCATCCATCGCTATCATAATCGATCCACACTGCTGAGAGACTTTTTCCCCAGAGACCTTCCAGCTTTGCGCTGCTTGTAACATCTGTGAACGTGCCGTTTCCGTTGTTGTGATATAGCCGGCAGTGACTGGCGGGGAACTGCATGGGAGCAGGAAACTCTCCAATGGTGTCATTCAGTTCAAGCTCTGGGGACCATTGGCAGTAGTGACATACAAACAGATCAAGAAAACCATCGTTGTCATAATCTGCCCATGCTGAGCTTGTGGGCCAGCATCGCATCTCTGGAATGCCGGGAAGGAATAGATCCTCAACACCTGCCTCATGTGTTACATCGGTGAATGTGCCGTCACCATTGTTACGAAAAAGGTGGTTACCCCCAATCGCTGTTATATATAGATCGAGCCAGCCGTCGTTGTTATAGTCTGCGACAGACACTCCCTGTCCATATCCAGTTGGCCCAAGAAGTCCAGCCTCTGAAGTGACATCGGTAAATGTGCCATCTCCATTGTTACGGTAGAGTACGTTATGGGTGCTATAGGCGACCGCGTTGGAAGCCGCATGTGGAAGCGGACCACCTTGCACTGCAAAAATATCCAGCCTGCCATCGTTATTGTAATCCCAAAAAGCTACACCACCTCCGGTCTGCGATATAAAGGGCTCACGGACAGAAACACTGTTTTGGGTTCCATTGTTGAATCTCCAAACAATTCCAGCCTCATTGGAGATATCCTTAAAACTCACAGGAACCGAGGCAATCTGTCTGCTGCTTGCCGCCTGCTGTGGATTGATGATTGTTGATACAGTTGCGGTTTCATCATGAGGTTTGTTAGATTTGGGAAATCGGCACCCGACCATAAATGCACTGCCAATGGTGAGGAGGAGTGATCGTCGCGAGAGTGAATATCTGGTCAGACTTTGAGGGAATGGGGGTTCCAATTATCTCTCTGGCTGTATTGGGTTAGCTGCGTTCCTGTCAGATTCTGGGCGGTCGGAGGACTCGCGGCGCTGAAACTCATAGGACAACGTGACCACTTCCGACGGTGCCACTGGATCAAGCATACGCCTCTGTAGCAGCTTCCACGCATGATTGCACATCTCTTCCACCGGCATTGCGATTGTACTTAATGGCGGATCAAAATACGCCATGAACTCGTTCCCTTCACAACCAATAATCATAACGTCATGAGGGATATTGAGGTTTAAATCTCGTATGGCACGGAATGAAGCAATTGCAATTTCATCGTAGTGGCAGAAGATACCATCTGGTGCACCATTCGATGCGATATAGCTGCGGGTAGTTTCCCGAATGCCTGGCAGACTCCAGTTTCCATGGGGGATATATTCAGGTTGTAGTTTATTAGCCAGCATTGTGTCTGTGAAGGCATCAAAGTTGCCAAGTCCGGGTCTATCGATCCAGGAAGGTGCAGCATAGGCAATACGTCGACAGCCCTGTGCAATCAGATGCTCAACTGCTGCCCTGGTACCTTTTTGCAGATCTACCTTCACATAATCTCCGCTCCATACTACGGCATGACCCGAGCCAATATTAACTCTTTGCGATGGCTTTCCTGGCAGGAGTTTCAGGTATTCTGCAAGATCAGCCTCATCGGGTGGATCAACAGCTATGACACCGTCCACCGCCCACTCTGCCCGATGATACTTACTGGGCTCCTGAAAGTGCCAACCCATTTCGCAGATGGTGACATCGTAGCCAGCCGACTGAATCTGACTTCTGCAAGCCTCAGCAATTTGAGCATAGACTGATGAGTGTAGATGATCTATCCATACCGATATGGAGTTGGTACGCTTTGTAACGAGTGCACGTGCGTTGCGGTTGGGAGTGTATCCAAGTTCACGAGCAGCCTGCATCACTCTGCGACGTGTTTCAGGTGAAACATAGCTCTTGTCGTTCTGATTGAGGGCACGCGACACAGTCATTGCTGAAAGATTGAGTGAGCGTGCGATATCATAAATTGATGCTGGCATGGTAATATATGTTCTCTGGCAATGTTATCGATAACATTCTAACACATTACTTCAATAGCGTCAAGCATACAATATTCCCTTGCAACATGTTTTGACTATAAAATTAAAATGAAAGACAGCATGAAGTGTATGCAATTTTAAATTTATGATTAACCTGTTCCGGTCAGTCATCATGGATACCATACTAGCACTAAAACCAATTTTTTGCGACAACAGAATTTAGGCATAAATCAAAATGGTTATTATGCAGCCTTGTTTATGCCAGACAACCCCACATTAAGGATAGAATAAATAGTATTATAGTAGTGTGGAAGGAATTCAGCCCGAATGAAGTGAATTCTTAACTTAATACCACTACAGAGAGTGAACTCTGTCAGGAGATCAAAATCATGTGCGCATTTGTGCCAAAAAAGAGTGATCGGTTTACTTTTGGACTGTGGACGGTAGGAAATATTGGCAGAGATCCATTTGGTACTGCTGTAAGAGAGACAATTTCCCCCGTAACAATTGTTAAAAAATTGAGTGAACTGGGTGCGTGGGGCGTTAACCTTCATGATAATGACCTCGTGCCTATAGATGCAAGTGCTGCAGAACGTGACGCTATAGTTAGTGAGTTCAAGAAAGCTCTTCATGACTATGATATGGTCGTACCAATGGCTACTACTAACCTGTTTTTCGACCCGGCATTTAAGGATGGAGCATTCACATCCAGTGATCCCAAAGTGCGGGCATACGCTATTCAGAAAACAATGAGATCCATGGATCTAGGTGCCGAGCTTGGAGCGAAAACTTATGTATTCTGGGGAGGACGTGAGGGCACCGAGACAGATGCAAGTAAAGACCCTCGCGATGGGATCAAGCGCTACAGGGAGTGTTTAAACTTTCTGGCGGAATACGATTTGGCACAGGGATACAATTTTAAGTTTGCTCTGGAACCCAAGCCAAATGAGCCACGAGGTGATATCTACCTGCCAACAGTTGGTGCTGCATTAGGGTTCATTACCACTCTGGACAAACCCGAAAAATTTGGGGTTAACCCGGAATATGCTCATGAAACGATGTCTGGTCTTAACTTTGTGCATGCCGTAGCACAGGCTATTGATGCTGGAAAACTTTTCCATATTGATCTTAACGGTCAGAAACCCGGCAGATATGACCAGGACTACCGGTTTGGTGCAGAAGACCTGAAAGCAAACTTCTTCCTGGTTAAACTGCTTGAAGAGAGTGGTTATAAGGGGAGCCTCCATTTCGATGCTCATGCATATCGAACCGAAGATGAGGCGGGTGTATGGGAATTCGCAAAGGGATGTATGCGCACGTATCTTATCCTGAAAGAGAAAGCTCAAAAGTTTGCTGCTGATGAAGAGATTCAGGCTATCCTGAAGGAAGTACATTCTGATGAGCAGAGCTATTCTTCGGTTATTTCACAATACAGTGAAGCAAATGCTTCCAAACTGAACAAGACAGAGTTTGACCGTAATGCTATGGGCAAAAGAGGTTACAACTATGAAAAGCTTGATCAGTTAACAACGGAACTTCTACTCGGAGTACGTTAATTATCTGGGGGTAGCAGGGCTTATAAACACCTGCTGCCTCCTCACTCTGCAATATACCAAACGATTTGCAGAGCATAAACGATCTGTCTGGAGTGAGATGAGCTGTAATACTCCAGTTAAGACTTAATGGTGGGAGGTAGAGATGCATCTTTGGCTTAAAGTCAGCATGTTTATCCTGATTACAGCAGGCGTAGGATTATGGATATACCAGGAATGCCAACCCTCACTTTCTGATCGCTATGCGGATTTTCAACATTGGCCGCCCACTCAACAGGCCATCGATGCTGATGTCGTGCAGTTCGGTAATATTCATCATCTAAAACCTGGTTCCCCACAACTGATGGCAAAGTTTGGAGTTCTGATTGCCAAAAGGTATCGATCCAGAAACATATCTATTCCTGTGCTGGTCAGGGTGGTAAACAGTAATACATTCAATGTTGAATATCCTGCAATCATCAGCCCATGGGATATGGAGATGTTAAGCCTGGATATATGGAGAGAGTCGCATACAATACTGGGCGGCTGGTATAATTTTAATCTCTATCGCACATACATTGGTGCACCCAAACGACTTTCCGGTACAATAACTACCTCCTCAGATGGAAGCCATAAAGCAGTAGTAATTATGAGCCGGCATCTATCTCCCATCGGAAGTCTGATGCGCGTGGAAGAAGGAGGTAACGGTTATAGCAGTACAAACTGAAACCTTATCTCCTCATCGATTCGTACGAAACTGTCGTTAACTACAGGAAGTAGAGTAATACAACATACTAATGTCTCAACATCTCGTGTATCTACATTACGGCGTATTATAATGCGACAGGATTGTGGAGATATGGCACTACAGTTGCAGGCTCGCGTACTTAAAGACAAGCGCACGAAAAACCTCATTAGAAGGCTGAAAGCTGGAGATATTGCACTTATCAGTCATCAGGATCTGGATATCACTGCTGCGAGGGCTTTAGTTGAACGCAGGGTAGCAGCTGTGATAAATACTGAGCCCTCCATCTCTGGCAGGTATCCAAACCGCGGACCTGCAGTCTTATTAGAATCCTCCATTCCTCTGTTAGACTGCCTGGAAGACGATGCGTTTAACCGCATTTCTGATGGAAGCATTATCGAGATATTTCATGAACTTATTCGAACAAGGTCGAATCACTGCTTTCACTGCAGTCTCATGACTCCCGAGAGAATGGAAATGCAGATGGAAGCCGCTAGAGCTAATCTTCATGCTGAGCTGGATCTGTTCGCACGAAATACTCTGCAGCACCTGGAACAGGAGGAGTGGTTACTATATGATCCACTTGAGACTCCGAAATTAAGAACGAATTTTGCAGACCGGCATACACTCATTGTGGTTCGTGGGGAGGGATACAAACAGGATCTCTCCATGCTTTCAAGCTATCTGCATGATGTGCGTCCTGTACTGGTTGGTGTGGATGGGGGCGCGGATGCACTTTTGGAGGCAAGATTAAAACCAGATGTAATTATTGGAGACATGGATAGTATATCAGATGATGCATTGAGATGTGGCGCAGAAATTGTGGTACATGGGTATCTCCAGGGAGATAAGCGCGGTGTGCCAGGGATCGAACGTATTGCAGATTTAGGTTTGAAAGCAGAGATATTGCATTCGGCAGGTACCAGTGAGGACGTAGCCATGCTGCTGGCAGATGCACTGGGAGCCAGGATTATTGTTGCTGTGGGAACGCATTTTTCTCTGGAAGAGTTTTTAGATAAGGGCAGAAAGGGAATGGCAAGTACTTTTCTCACCCGATTACGAATTGGTTCGAAGCTTGTGGATGCTAAGGGGATTGCCAGATTATATACGGGGCAGCATATTCGTATGAGGGATTACCTGCTAATTATGCTTGCTGCCATAACACCAATTTTAGCAATTTTCGTTGTCACTCGAGAAGGTCGTGCTATACTTCAATTCCTAGAAGTCTGGCTTAGATTCAGGCTCAGATAAAAGAGAGGAGGTAGTATTTGGGACCGGGATTTAAGTACCATGTGGCGACAATAGCAGCGATCTTCTTTGCGCTTACAGTTGGCCTGGTTGTAGGAAGTCTCACCGTATCACCCCATCTGGTGAACACCTACAAGGGAGCACTTAAAGGTCTTCAATCTACCCTGAATACAGACATCAACGAAAAAAGTGTGCAGATCTCCCACTATCAGAAGCTTCTGGATCAGGTAATGCCGCTAGCGCTGTCCCACCGGTTAAAAGGGCAGGGGGTTGCAGTCATTCAGCTGGGCGACTCAAGCTCGGCCCTGCAGGCTGTTCAGACAGTTCTTGCAATGTCTGATGCCAAGGAGGTTGAGACTATATCCATAAGTTCTAGCCTGGATGTTTCTGACAGCCAGCTGCAGGTTACTCTTGACAACCTGACACAGGATGGCAACGTATTACCCGATAGCAGAAATGCGTTGGTATCGGCTATTGCCCACGGCGTAATTGATGGTGGAAACCCTTCCGATGGTGTGATATCTGAACTAGATAAAGCGGGTATCCTGCATGTAGAGAACGATTCCTATCTTGGTAAACCGCTGCATGACATTGTGATCGTTGGAGGAAGCAGAGGCGACCATCCAGACCGGTTCAGTGAGGTTGATATGCCGTTAATTCTCGCATTTCAGTCACTTGGCGCCCGCATCGTGATGTGTGAATCCCTCAATGCCAGAGTATCCGACATTCAGCAGTATGAGGATGCAGGTGTGGATGTTGCAACCATTGATGATGTTGACACCCGCATGGGACAGTTTAGCCTTGTCTACTCACTGCTTGGTGAGAAGGACGATTATGGTGTGAAATCCACTGCCCATGCACTGATGCCATCGGTAACGCCAGATATCTCCACAGCAGGTTCACGATGAAACTTTCAGTCATTATTCCAGCGTTCAATGAAGGCGAGCGTATTCGTGAGACGCTGATAGCTGTGAGAACAGCAGCTCCCGATGGCCAGATTATCGTAGTGGATGATGGCTCATCTGATGACACCTACAAAATCGCAGAGCAGAGTGGAGCGGATGTTGTTATACGATCTGAGCACAAGGGCAAAGGTGATGCACTAAATACTGGCTGCCAGCTGGCAGACGGCAACATACTACTCCTGCTGGATGCAGACCTGGGCAGTTCAGCCGATCAGGCTTTCTCTCTGTTGGAACCTGTAGTTGAGGGAGCTGCTGACATGACGATTGCTGTGTTCACTTCATCAGGATCCAGTGGTGGGGGGATGGGACTGGCTGTTGGTGCTGCCAGAACAGGTATCAAGCTCCTGACAGGAAGGGTGATGAGAGCACCTCTATCGGGACAGCGAGCGATAAGTAGAGATGCACTCAATACGCTTCTGCCTTTATCCCCGGGATGGGGAGCTGAAGTATCATTAACTGTGAAAGCATTGCAAGCTGGCTTAAGAGTTTTAGAGGTGGAGTGTGCGCTTACACACAGGGTAACAGGGAAAAGCTTAACAGATATCCTCCATCGAGCGGCGCAGTTTTTTGCTATTCTCACCACACTCATTCTATGTAAATTCAGGCACTAGTAAATTGCAGACACCCGCGTCTTTTTTCCTGCTGCTTCTTCTGTCGTTAGCGGCCGTATATACTGTTTTGCTTAAAACCGGGCATTTACAGGAAAATTTTCAGGGAAAATCAATAATAAACAGCTTTGGTATGTTTATTGTAATATGGAGTAGTGTGACTATTTGGATGACCGATGGATCATCGCACATACAGTCCGATCACTGGAAATCCTGGATAACTCTCATAATTGGCTTTTCAATGTTGGGACTAATTGATGATGTGTGGGGAGACTCAAGGTATAAGGGGCTGCGGGGGCATATAAGAGCACTATTCCTTAATGGCAAGGTAACAACTGGATTGATAAAAGCCATGGGGGGAGTTGTTCTCTCAGGCTGGATCGCCTTTCAGATAGTTGGCACATTTACAGAAAGAATCGTTGGTGCTCTTTTAATTGCCCTTAGTTCCAATATGCTCAAT
Organism: bacterium; assembly: GCA_021805395.1. GTDB lineage: Bacteria > Armatimonadota > Chthonomonadetes > Chthonomonadales > Chthonomonadaceae > JAJZFJ01. The sequence continues at coordinate 2,379 of JAJZFJ010000308.1, read as the reverse complement.
CTGCTCGATTTGAGACCAGGAAGAGCGAATTCCATTTTCTTGCTGATAGCAGCATGCGTGATTGTCGTACATAACATATGGCCATTACAAATTGTGTTTTTGGCTGCATTGGTAGCATGGCCACTGGATTCCAGAGCTGTAGTTATGTTGGGTGATTGCGGAAGTAATATGCTTGGAGCAGTTCTGGGTCTATCCCTGGTGATTGTCTCCTCTTTTGCATTTCAGGTTGTCACTGTTATAATCCTGATCATACTGCATTTTGTTTTGGAGCAAATATCGCTCACCAAAATCATTGATAGATCTCCTATCTTGAAAAGACTTGATAGGATGACTGGAGTACGCTGACTTTGGACAGAGAGAAGCTGATAATTCGACGGGCAAGTAGGGATGATGCACCAACTGTAATCCGTTTTTTGCGTGCACTTGCAGATTATGAACATCTGCCCGGTCCAGATGAAGAAGGTCAGCTTAGACTGCTGGAGCATGGATGGCCGGTGGATAATTCAGTTCCGAAGTTTAGAGCGTGGCTTGCCGAAAATGAGGAAAGAGCTTGTCTGGGCTGTGCAATTACAACTGAAAACTATTCGACTTTTCTATCCAAACCAACTCTTTATCTTGAGGACCTGATAGTTTTACCAGAAGCAAGAAGACAGGGTGTTGGCTCAGCATTACTGAAATACCTCATGAAACTAGCTAAAAAAGAGGGATACGGTAGAATGGAATGGGTTGTGCTGGACTGGAACAATCCAGCCCTGGATTTCTACTTTCATATGGGAGCCAGCTATCTGCCGGAGTGGAGATGTTACAGGATTACTCTGTAGCCCTCGTTTTTCCCTCAAGCACTGTTGGGATCATGCTTAGAATATACGCCAGAGTGATAAAAACTGCACATCCTATGAACGGGATTTCGTGTTTTGCAATATGCAAAAATTCTGGTAATTTAACACCCCATAGCACTGAAGAGGATGCAACTCCAAGTATCGCACCCAGTCCCTGAGCGGCTCCAACAGCTCCCACAGATCCTCCTCTTACTTCAGGGTCACATCTGCACGATACAATTGCCATGAAGGATGGGAAAGCAACCACAAAGCCCACGCCTATTAATGTGCCCAGTACTTCCAGTGTCCATGGTGCTGTGGAAGTAAAAAGTGCCCAAAATGAGAAAGCGCAAAATGCCAGACCTAGTTTGACAGCCATTGGCTTACCATACTTGTCACCCAAACTTCCTAAGACGGTAGATAGCGACGCAACAAGAAGCGCAGGGATGAGAAGTGCGTTTCCAAACTCACCTTCCGAGAGGTGATATCGGTGCATAACGAATGGTTTAAGGTAGGACATCACAAGGCCAATTCCAAAAAAGATTAGAAAGATGAGCAACATCAGCAGCGGAATAGCTTTGACAATGCGTTTCATTGTGTTGAAATCAACAGCTTCTGCCTGTCCTGTATGAATTGGACGACCACCAGGAATGAGGATTATGCTGGCAATTAGAGTTAATCCAAACAGAATGGAGGCAGCATAAAATGAGACTATGGGAGTGTGAAAATGATCATCCAGATGACCTCCAATAGCAGGACTGAATGCTATGCCAACCAGATATGCGGTATTGAACCACGACATAGCTGCTGAGTGTCTGATCTCAGGAATATGGTCGGCAATGAGACAAAAGGTTGCAGGCCACAAGGCTGCTGCCGCCACACCATCCAGAATCCGCAAAATGAGAATAAGGTAAGGGGCATGCGTTATGGTGATAAGCAGACTTGTGCACATGGAAACACACGGTGCAAGCAGGATAAGGGGTTTACGACCAATTCTGTCACTCAAAAGCCCCATTGGAGCTTTGAGAGGACTTTCCATTATCAGAAATGCAAAGAGAAATATTGCTGTCCATGATAAGCGGAGATGGATGTACTTGGTGTAAACAGGCATTGCCGACATGTTAACAATGTTGTATGCCATTTCGCCTAATCCTGCGGCAATAACAACACCAAGCATAAGTCGTCTCTCACTTGTCATGAGAATACTTTTCTGAGGAACCTCGTCCATCAAGTTTTGTTTAGAGGTGTTACTATTCTCTATAAAGCCAGGTGATTCTTTATTCAGGTTGCTCAAACGGTATTCTCCACCTTATTCTCCTCCATCTATTTAAGTCATATTACCAGATTTCACCCACGTGTGGTGATTCTATGATAAAAAAGAGTGCATAGCAAGGGGAAATCCATCACTATACACTCTGCCATTACTATTCTATACCGGATAACTGTTGGAAAGTTAGCTGCCTGCTACTCAATTGCAACTTCGTGGCCAACTTCTGCAGATTGATAGATGGCATCCATAATTTTGGCGACCATTAGGCCATGCTCACCAGTAACCAATGGC
>JAJZFJ010000269.1 GCA_021805395.1 bacterium | reverse complement strand
CGGAAACGCCCTTGCCTTCGCTTAGCGGTGGGGATTCCCTCCCCCGCAGAGGACTTTCACCTCCGAGAACGGGCACATGCCCGGCGTACCCCCGCATCTGTCGCCGCGACCCTCCCCTCGCCATTCGCTAGCGCTCATTAAGGGAGGGTGGGAGTACGTTGGTAAGTTTGAGGGTTTTGCTGTATACGGCTGTGCCGGACGGGTTAAAACCCATGCCAGCAAACCTCTCCCCGCATCTGTTGATGCGACCCTCCCCTCGCCATTCGCTAGCGCTCATTAAGGGAGGGTGAGATTGCTGTGTGCTAGCACCGATCAACAAGAGCCTTCCGAGAGTCGTACACTACGAATTAGACTGTCGCGTCTAGCCCACGCAGGTGGGCTTTGGCCTCTCAGCACGGTACTTTAGTGCCGTGCACTAGCGCGGATACCCACAACCCAACAGGAAGTCGTGCATTATTTAGCAGTCTATCGGGTCCAGCCCTATGAAGAAATGACTTTTGCATCTCAGCCCGGTAAACGATGAGTCAGGGGGGAGAAGTCGTATTGCCAGGTTAGACGCAGGGGAGGAGCAGACAAATCCTCACCCTACCCTCTCCTTACAGGGATCTCAATGGTTGTAACAAGGTAAAGGTGGTGTGCAACCCTGCAAGGAGAGGGTGAGAATCCGGCTCGCTCGCCCACAGTTAAACTCAGTGATCAGTTCGGTCTGGGATTACCACATTGTGGATCAGATTTCGTTCCCAGTTTTTCCAGTATGGTTTTTGCAGGGCACCAGTTTGTGAAGCCAGACTGAAGCACATTCAGCCCGACAAAAGCCGTGCCGAGCAGCCAGTATTTGCTTACAGTTTCGGCCAGGACGAGAGTTAACAGTGTCATGAATCCAGCCAGGATTCTCAGTATTCTTTAAGTACACATTTCGGTTTCCTTTTCATTAATTTGATGCTACATTCACAGTCTCATCCATTGCATGTGAATGCACGTGAACTTTTCGTTTTAGCTCTGAAGATCGCATCATGAAAAACAGAACGGGTACTGCAAATCTGGAGAGCAGGGTGGATGCAATCTCTCCAGCCATCAAGGAGATAGCCAGACCCTGGAAGATGGGGTCTGTAAGGATAACAGATGAGCCAACAATGACGGCAGCTGCGGTGAGCAGCATAGGGCGGAAGCGTACAGCTCCAGCGTTTATCACGGCTGTCTCGAGATCCATGCCTTCTCGCAGGCGCATCTCTATGAAGTCGACAAGGATGATGGAGTTTCGCACAATGATGCCTGCACCAGCGATAAAGCCTATCATGGAGGTTGCGGTGAAAAACGCACCTAACAGCATGTGTGCAGGAAGAATACCCACCAGAGTGAGCGGGATGGGAGCCATAATAACCAGCGGTGTTACAAAGGATTTGAACCAGCCCACCACCAGCACATAGATTAGTATGAGTACTGCGGCAAACGCAATGCCGAGATCACGAAACACTTCGTAGGTAATCTGCCACTCACCGCTCCACTTCATGCCAGGGGATGCTGTACTGTTGGGAGGCCGTATAGAGAGCACGTTCAGGTGCCCACCGTCTGGCATCTGAAGTTTGGAGAGCTTGTGGTTCATCGCAATAATCGCATAGACCGGGCTTGCCAAGTGACCCGTTACATCACCCGTTACATAGATAACTGGCAGCAGGTTTTTGTGATAGATTGCACCTTGTGACTTAACCAGCACTCTTTTTACCAGCTCTCCGAGGGGAACAAGCTGGCCAGAACCCCCTGATACGTAGATGTTGTTAAGGTTCTCTGGTATGCTTCTGTAAGCCCTGCTAAAATGCAGCCGGATTGGGATGGCTTTTCTTGCCTCTGGATCGTGTAGCAGCCCTGCTGTCTCTCCGCTAATTGCCAGCTTGAGCGTGCTAGCCACCGCTGAGACATCCACACCGCTGAGGGCAGCTTTGTGCTGGTCAACAACATACTGGTAGGTCTGTTGCTCATGGTCGTGGTACCACCCCACATCGGTTACACCCCTGGTGGTTGCAAATACATGCTTCACAATACGGGCTGTTTCCAGCCTCACCTTGTCAGTTGGTCCGTAGATCTGGGCGACCAGGGTCTCGAGAACAGGAGGGCCTGGTGGCACCTCTGCGACCTGTACTTCGATGTGCCATTTGGCAGCGATGCGGGCGATTTCAGGTCGAATTTTGTTTACAATCTCATGGCTCTGCAGGGTGCGTTCATTTTTCCCAACGAGGTTTACTTCCAGATCTGCCTGCCAGGGCTCCTCTCTGAAGTAGTACTGCCGCACGAGTCCGTTGAAATTGATAGGGCTGTGAGTACCCACATACATCTGCACGCTTTTTACATCCTTCACACCCAGCAGGTAGCTCTCCATCGCCTGGGAGGCTGCTGCAGTTTGCGCAAGGGTGGTGCCCCTGTCCATATTCAGGACAACCTGGAAAGAGTTTTTGTTATCGAAAGGCAGCATCTTCACAACGACATTATCAGTGAACAGCAGCGAAACCGACCCAAGCAGCATTACGATTACAATGCCAAAGAAAAGCATCCTCATAGGGGTACTGCGAAGTAGTGGAGTGATGATACTGATGTACAACCGTGTGAGGGCATCATTGCCATGTGAGTGGCCGTGCTCTGCCTCATGCATCTGTTCGGATACTGGAGGATGTTCAGCTGGTTTACGCAGTAATCGGACGGCAGCCCAGGGGGTTACGGTGAATGCAATTGCGACAGAGATGAACATTGCAGCGGATGCACCCACTGGTATAGGGCGCATATATGGACCCATTAGCCCACCCACAAATGCCATGGGAAGTATGGAGGAGATAACTGCGAATGTGGCCAGAATGGTTGGGTTGCCTACCTCATCGACTGCATGAACGGCAGCCTCTTCTGCTAACCTGTATGTGTTCTTCATGCGATAGTGGCGGACGATGTTTTCAACAACCACAATTGCATCATCTACCAGAATACCGATGGAGAATATGAGAGCAAACAGCGTAATGCGGTTTAGAGTGTAGCCATAGAGACTAAAAATCACGAGGGTGAGCGCGAGGGTAACAGGGATTGCCACGGCGACAACCATACTCTCTCGCGGACCTAAAGCCAGTGCAATCAGAAGGGTGACAGAAAAGACAGCAATGAGCATGTGGAATACCAGCTCATTGGCGCGATCTGCAGCACTCTGACCGTAATTTCGTGTGATTGAGATGTGAATGTCCGATGGGACCAGGGATCCCTGTATACTTTTCACTTTCGCTAACACTGTGTTGACTACATCGGTTGCGTTTGATCCCGCTTTTTTGGCTACGGAAATGGTTACTGCCTGTTGCTGACCTTCAGCCTGCTGCTGTTTTGTAGCGTGCGCACCATACGCATTGAATACATAGTTGGTGGGTTCTGCGGGACCTTCTGTTACCTTCGCGACTTCTGAGAGGCTGACTGGCTGCCCATGAGATGCTCCCACAACAGTGTCATTCAGCTGTGAGACGTTAGTGAAAAACTGTCCTGCATGAACGTCTATGCTTGTGTTACTGGAAGAGTAGGTGCCAGCCTGAGTTTCCTGGTTGGAATGCTGCAGTGCCAATAGCACCGAATGCGGTGTTAGTCCGTAGGAGGCTAATGCAGGATTGTTTAGCGTTATCTGAACCTCCCGGGGTCTGGCTCCAATGACCTTCACGATGCTCACGCTGGGAACGGTACGGATGGCGTCTGCCAGCCTAGATGCAATGCGTCCCATGGTGTAGGCACCATACCGGCTGGAGTGCAGAGTGAGGGTAAGCACTGCAATGTCATCTATAGACCGCTCTTTTATTACGGGCTGAGATGAATCGACAGGCAGATCGCCATCGTGATGAAGCAGCACCTGTTGCGTCTCCACCAGACTTGTGTGTGGATCGGCACCAACATGAAACCGCGCAGTTACGATTGACTGACCGTTGGTGGACGTCGAATAGACGTAATCGATACCTGGTATCTCGTTTATCCACTGCTCTACCGGGGTGCTAATTCTCTGTTCCACCTCTTTTGAGGATGAGCCGGGGAGCTGTATGATGATATCTATGAGAGGCACATGGATCTGTGGCTCTTCTTCGCGGGGCAGGAAGAACAGTGCCATTGCCCCCAGGATGAGTGAGCCAACAATGATGAGCGGAGTTAGCTTTGAGTTAACAAACGCCGCAGCAGTACGTCCGGCTAAACCTCTTGCCATGCTATTCTCCTTCCACAGTGACAGGCTCACCGCTTTTAACCAGACCCAAATTTGATATGATCACTTTGTCGCCTGGCACTAATCCTGAGAGAATCTCTACACTTTTTCCTGAGGTTTGCCCCAGCGTAACTACTCGCATTTGTGCTAGATTGGCTGCGGAGACTATGTAGGCATAGTGCAAACCTTCGTTGCTGACTATGGCTGAGGATGGAATCATAATAGACTTATTGCTGCCTGTCATGATGTCGGCGCTTCCATATTCACCTGAGACTGCATGAAGAGAATCTGGAAGCTGAATTTTGACAATTAGAGTATGGGCAGTTGTATCCGCCATGGGAGAAATCTCCTGAACTACGCCCATAGCATCTCTGCCTGCTATGTGAACTGGAATCTGCTCACCAATGTGGAGATATTTGAGATCGTTATCTGGAACAGATAGAGCCAGACGCATTTTACCGCCCTGAAGCTGCAACAGAGGAAGGCCGGGAGACGCCATTGTGCCTGGATCGATTAGTCGATCTGATACATACCCATTGATGGGGGCAGTAAGGATGGTGTGCGACTGGGCAACCATCGCTGCTTGCACGGCACCTGTCTGCTGCAACTGATTGGCGGCAGCAGTCAAAACAGCCTGTCGTGCTATGTCGGTCTGCATGAGTGCTGTGCGTGCCTGCGATTCGGCCTCTTTAGCCTGCTGAACTGCTGCTCTGGCCTGCTGCACCTGAGCCGCTGCTGCAGTAATATCTTCGACCCGACTGCCCTGCTCTGCCATAGCCTGAGACTGCTGAGCAGACAGGTATGCTGCACGTGCAGTTTGGTAAGCAGCCTGATAATCGTCGAACTGTTGTGCAGAGACTGCTCCCTCGCTATAGAGTTTTTGCATACGTCTAAGGTTTTTTGAGGCAAGGTTCAGCTGTGCCTTTGCGGCAGCGGTAGCCTGCGCTGCTTCCTGGCGCACCTGGAGCCGGGGTCCAGCGTCGACCTTCTGCTGGTTTGCAATCGCACTCTTCAATGCCGCCTCTGCTCCCAATAGCTCAGCCTGTGCCTGCCGCAGCCTGGTGTCCTGAAGAGACCGTGTCATGGAGGCAGAAATCTTCGCTGACGCCACTTGTGATCTGGCTGCAAGCAGGGCTGCATACGCCTGATGCGATGCTGCAAGCTGATCGGAAGGATTAAGAGCGACCAGCATCTGCCCTTTTTTTACAGCATCTCCGGTGTGTACAGTCACCTTAGTAACTTGTGCAGTAATTTGGGCAGAGAGGATGACCGACAGTTGGGGAAGTACAGAGCCAGATAGTTCGGTGGATGTTTTAAGGGACATGACTGCTAGTGTTATCGCCTTCACTTTAACCGGATTTTGATGACGCAGAGTGGCTATATTTGCTGTGGAATGCTTGCGGAACAATGCAAAAACAGTGGTAGTCAGGACGATGGCGCAAACTATAATTACGATTTTCAAGCGTGAGTTCATATTGATCTCCTTATATATAGATATATACATATATTGTTATATAAAATACTTCAGCCTTTCAGCAGCTTGAATCTCAAATTACACACTATCTAATGATAAATGGATGCAGCTATCTGGGCACAATCTTATTCTACTTTGAGTGAGGGTCATCATTTTGAAGGATTTCAACGTGATGTCATAATTCGAGGCGGAAGATTGCATTCTCATAACGTGGATTCGTTTTAATTAACGCAAGTATTTGAGTAAATAGAGGAAATCCCCTTGATTGTGAATAAATCCTAGATGTAGTTCAATTTTGCTGCAACTGTTAATGATGAATAGGAACAAGAATGTCAGCTGTGCCAGATACGCAAAAGGAAGATATTCAGCACCGGTCACCTGTTCGTCCAAGAGCTGTCACATTTCGCAGTGTACTCCTCTCGCTATTAATCATTCCCATTAACGATTGGTGGCAGGTTCAGATGGAGATTGTGCGTTATTCTGCACATCCATCCACAATTTCGCTGTTCTTCAACACGGTTTTTATTCTTCTGGTTTTAACAGTTCTGAATCAGGGATTGAAGAAGCTGAACAGCAGGCTGGCACTGGAGCGCGGGGAGCTGCTTCTCATCTACATGTGCATCACGATTGGATCTGCTGTGGTTGGGCACGATACAGAAGAGGTGCTTGTTCCCATGCTGACATGGCCCTTCAGGCACGCTACGACCTCAAATAACTGGCAGCACCTTATCGTTCCGCATCTGCACAAGATGCTGTTTGTAACGAATCCCAAGATTTACCTGGGCTACTACAGAGGCAACGATACAATCTTCAAGTGGATATATATCAAAGCCTGGTTCCCGGTTGTCGTGATATGGTCAACATTTTTGAGTGCCCTGCTGTTTGTGATGCTTAATATCAACGTGATTTTGAGGAAGCAGTGGACAGACAATGAGCGGCTGTCCTACCCCATTATTCAGGTGCCTCTTCAGATTACAAGTGAGACGGCATTTGAACCTAACGGTCTGTTTTTGAATCGTTTGTACTGGCTAGGATTTGGGATAGCGGCAACAATTGATATTGTGAACAGCCTGAACTACTACTATCCTAAAATTCCAACAATACTCACTCCCGGATTTGGACAGAGCTATACAGACATCTCCGTTTACTTCACCCAGAAACCATGGGATGCACTTGGTTGGACGCCAGTTTCCTTCTATCCATTTATGATTGGACTTGGAATGTTTATGCCACTGGACTTTCTGTTTTCCATGTGGTTTTTCTACTGGTTCTGGAAAATGCAGCATGTGGTGGCGGAAGCAATGGCATGGGATCGTACACCAGACTTTCCTTACACAGAGAATCAGTCGTTTGGGGCGTATCTTTCATTCTGTGTCTATTCCATCTATCTCAGCAGGGATTATATAAGGCAGGTGGTACGCAGAGCTGTTGGGCTTCCATCCAGGGTGAGTGATGCCGGCGAACCTATCTCCTATCGTGCTGCGTTTACACGCATTGGGCTTGGGATGACGATTGTCCTCGGGTTTACTCTTTACATGGGTATGACGTGGTGGGTGGCCGTGCTCTTTTTTCTTATGTACTTTGCGCTATCTCTGGCAATCACCCGAATGCGCGCTGAGCTGGGAACACCTATCCACGATCTGCACTTCACAGGACCTGGTGCCGTTCTGGAGCGTGTTGCAGGCAGCAAATCATTCTCACCTGATACTCTCACTGTGTTTTCTCTCTATTTCTGGTTTACACGTGCATACCGCGGGCATCCTATGCCAATACAGCTGGAAGCTTTTAAGGTGGCTGAGCAGACGAATACAGACTACAAGCGCTGGTACTACGCAATGTTCGCTCTGGGGACAGCTGGCGCGTTCATAGGAATGTGGGTAATACTGCAGCTTATGTACCACTATGGCGCAGAGGCAAAGAGTGCCATGACGTTTGGACCGGAGCCTTATGTCACCCTGCAGGGGTGGCTGGGATCACCTGAGCGTGGCCACTATGGTCAGTTCATAGCCATTCTGGTGGGGTTGGGGTTTGCCGGTTTTCTACAGTTTATGAGAACGAGGTTTCCCTGGTGGCCGTTTCATCCTCTTGCATATGCGGTTACATCCTCCTGGGAGATAAATCTTCTGTGGGGACCCCTCATGCTGGCGTGGGTGTTTAAATCTCTAATCCTCCGCTATAGCGGAAGAGGTGGTTTTCAGCGTTCTCTGCCTTTTTTCATTGGGCTTATTCTGGGTCAGTTTGTGGTAGGAAGCCTTCTAAATATCTGGGGAATATGGAGGGGTGTTCCGACATACCAGTTTTGGCAGTAATGTTAGTAAAAAAAGTAAAAAAATATACGTAATTATGCACAAGGCTGTTTTGGTAGAATAATTTGCACAAAATCCCATCTCTATTGTTGATAAACGCACTTTATTTCCGCGGTATCTTTATTGAAATTTACTTTCTGTGCAGTTTATTAACCAAAGGTTTGTTCATGGTACTGACAGACATAATAGTATTGCTTGACAACCTAATCATAATGCGATATAAAGGAGTGGTCTGTTCAACTTTTCTCAGACAAAAAAATTATAGACGCGCATTTCAAACAAATGGAAAGGTAGTAATTGTATGCTATCCAAACGGAAACCATCGGGGTTCACACTGATAGAGCTTCTAGTCGTTATTGCTATTATCGCTATATTAGCTGCTATTCTGTTCCCTGTATTTGCACAAGCCAGGGAGAAAGCTCGTTCAGCCTCCTGTCTTTCCAACCTCGATCAGATAGGTATTGGGACAATGATGTATACCCAGGACTATGATGAGACATATCCTTGTGGATGGAGCAACACAAGTGGTGCAGGCAATACCATGTGGCGAATCTCTGAACAGCCTTATATCCAGAAATTTGGCAATCCGGCACAACCTTACAACTACAGTGAGGCAGGTGCTGCGAATGTGTACAGCTGTCCAGATGATCCCACTTCACCTGTTTTTGGCGCAACAAGTTATGGATACAACGGCACCCAGTACACAAGTAACAGCAATGGAGGGGTTGGAGGCGTAACCATTCTTGGTCTGGGACTTTCTGAAGCAGCCATCTATCAGCCTTCCAGTCTGGTAATGTTTGCAGATGCTGCAGCATGTAACGGCTCGGCATCCTTGGATCCTAACTTTGGAATGGGCAATGGTTTCTGCAACAATGGACAGGGTGACTGTGGTCCATGGAACTTTAAGGCAAGCGTTTGGAAACCCAATTCTGGTAATGCAACATGTGACTGGGACTTTGTGGTTCCTGGCGCAGAAGCAAACAACAACAGCATTGGTAACGACTGGTACAATGCCAATGGAGCTAGAAGACCCGTGTTTATCCATGACGGTATGACGAACACTGTGTTTGGCGATGGGCATGCAAAGGCTGTAACGTCCGGAACAATGAATGTTGCATGGGGACAACCGGGAGACATCTGGCACAATCACCAGTAAGAGCAGTTCATCCGCACTATTTTGGTAATACGTTTTCAAAATAGTGCGGATATTTTATATAGATTTAGGAATTGTGAAGACTTCTGGTATTTCTAAAATTTGCCATTTCATTCTTTATATCATGAAAAATAGTGAAATAGTGTTGAATTTGCAAACTTCGAAAATATCTCGACAAACACAATGGAGAGATCTATGAAATCATTCAAAGACAGAACAGGATGCATCGGATGCTCAATTTCTACTTGTGACCCGAGCTAATCAGTTCAGTAGACGCTGTGAGATTTAAGCCAGATCTTGTTACTATAAAAGGATGAGAATAAATAAAATGGTTGATGGGAGGGAATCCATAAACTGAATGGCGGGCTTGACGCTCTCCGAGACAGATTTGGAAAAATATTTGAGCAATCGTCTTTTCAAGGAACGGAAAGTGGAGTATAATCGTCATTGTATCAGCAATACTTGATGAACTCAAGTTAGCATGATAATCTCCTTATGCGAATATTAGCAATATACTTTCTAATATCGCTCTGCATTATACAGAAAGGTTTATGCCATGACGATTGTATCTAGTAAGAAGAATGGCTTTACGCTCATTGAGCTGCTCGTTGTTATAGCAATCATTGCAATTTTAGCTGCAATTCTATTCCCCGTTTTTGCACAAGCCAGAGAGAAAGCACGCTCAGCATCCTGTCTTTCCAATCTGGATCAAATCGGTATCGGAACGATGATGTACACACAGGACTATGATGAGACCTATCCGTCTGGCTGGAGTAACACCAACGGCGCAGGCAACACAATGTGGCGTATTTCTGAACAGCCTTATATTCAGAAATTTGGGAATCCATCACAGCCCTACAACAACTCCACCTGGGGTGCAACCAGTGTATACAGCTGCCCGGATGATCCCACAAGCAGTGTTTTTGGCGCTACCAGCTATGGTTACAATGCATCGCAGTTTACCAGCGATGGCGCAGTGAACGAGGGACCTGTTGCGGTTGTTGGAATTGGATTGTCGGAAGCAGCAATATACCAGCCATCAAATCTGGTAATGTTTGCAGATGCAGCAATCTCCACCGGATCTTCAGGTCAGGATCCAAACTACTATCAGGGAGATGGCTATTGTAACCAGGGGCAGGGTGACTGTGGACCATGGAACTTCAAACCTATAGTTTGGAAGCCCAACAGTGGAAATGCCACAGTAGACTGGGATCTTACAGTACCAGGATCAAACGACAGCTCCACAGCGCCAGCCGGCTACAGTGTTGGTGGTGACTGGGGTGGTGGTAGAAGACCGGTGTTCATTCACAATGGATTCGCCAATGCGGTGTTTGGAGATGGTCATGCCAAGGCAGTGCCTGCCAACTCCATCAATACTCAGTGGGGACTTCAGAACGATATGTGGCACAACCATCAGTAGTTTGATGGTATCTCAGGTTGTTCAGGTTAGTCAGCCCTTCCTTCATTTAATCGATTCTTAGTGAAGGAAGGGTTCTTTTGGATAGACAGCATTCAGAATCTGCCATATTACTGTGCAGATGAGCATTCTCTTTGCATTTAGGACGAATGCGTGATTTGCACGAAAAGAGTATTTTAGCGTTACAGAATGGTGATATTAGCAGGATGAAGGACGACTGTTAATGAGAGCCATCTGGGTTATATCCAATATGTGCAGTTGTATAACCAATTTGCGATCTATAAACATAGTGCTGTTGAGTGATTAACCTGCATGAGAATGAAGTTAAGTGGTATCAGATTGTCAATCCCATACGCGACAGGTTAGCGGGAATGCGGTTAAGCAGAAATTGAGGAGATTATGGAGTTGAGATCATTTCTGAACTGAAATTGAAGTCACCACTTCGTAAAAGAAGCGGAGTACTGGTTGTAACTCTCCTTGCAGCAGTTGGAATACTAACATACGAGTACTATCAGTCGCCGAATGTGCTGAAGAGGCAGTATGAAGGAGACAGTATTTCCACCCTTGCAAAGATATGCTCAGAAAAGCCGTATGACAGTATTGCCTGGGAGATACTTGGTGACAAAAGAATGAAGCAGGAAGATGCAGTGGAAGCGGTGCTGGATTTTGAGCACTGTGCACAGCTAGATCCCGATAATCCCATCTATCGAAATAAGCTTGCAAAAGCAGAGTTGGCAAGTGGTCAGATCAACAATGCTTTCGAGCAGCTTCGTCAGTTTGTGGGCACACATCCACACAGTGCGCGTGGATACCAGATGCTGGGTGATTTCTACTACACCGAGAGATCTTATGACAATTCGGTAAATACTCTGAAGAAATCGATTCAGATTAATCCCAAAAGAGCGAGAGTGTGGTGGGTATTGGCTGCGGCCGAGAACGGTCAGGGCTATACCAGGCAGGCTGAACAGACAGCCGTTACGGCATATAAACTGGGAGGAGCAAGGGCATCAGATCTGATACTGCTTGCCTCTCTGCAAATCTCTACTGGAGATGTGGCCGCGGCAATTCAAACCTGTCAATCCGGGCTGGTTAAATTTTCGGACAATGCCGATCTCTATGCATTGCTGGCAGATGCCCAGATGCTTGAGGGGGGTCCAAACGCCGCCCAAGGTGCGGTGGCTGCTGCCACAAAAGCTTTACAGCTAGATCCCAGGCAGGGGTCTGCAGCGCAGACGCTGGGTGAGGCATATATGGAGCTAAAAGAGTATCCACTTGCTATTTCACCGTTAAAAGTTGCGGCAGATCAGGACAGGGTCAGCCCTGCTATTGCCAGAGACCTTATAAGCTGTTACTTGAAGCTTGGAAATCGGGTCAAGCAGAAACTGTGGGAGTCAAGATTCAATCATAGAGAAAAGCTCTATTCTGAACATGAAAAGCTGACTACCGATATCCAGATACATCCAGATCAGCCAATTTATCAGAAAGAGATGGCACAGCTTCTTGCACAACAGGGAGATACAGATGCCTGCATTCGACATGTGGCCGCATGGTACAAGCTGACACCTGATAACAGTGCTGTACTATCTGAGGCAGCGGTTCTGCTTATAGATGCTCACCATACAAATAGTGCTATTTCCATTCTTACTCCACCAAATGCACTCCAAACGGCTGGACAGCTGGATAAAACAGATGTCAACGCCCCTGTGCTGGAGCATGATGTCTACGTTTTGTCGAGCTATGCTGCCAGACAGATGCCCGCTGATGAGCATGCCAACGCGCTGCTGATGCATGCGGCATACGCCACCCAGCATTTTCATGCAGTTGTTTATGCCGCTACCAATCTGCTGGCAATTTCTCCGAATGATGCTGAAGCACATGCCTATCTTGGGATAGCTTTGTCTCAGATTAGTGGAGATGTTGAAGTAGAGAAGCAGCAGTTGAAGGAAGCTTCCGTGGATCCTTCACTATCTTCACTCGTGGCACTTGGAAATGGCTGCATCTATTTTCAGCAGGGAATGTATTCTAAGGCTGAGAAGACGTTCCAGAAAGCGGTTAAACAGAACCCCACTTCCCCTGAGGGATGGCTTATGCTGAGCAAAGCAGCAAAGGCTGCGGGGGATACAAACCTGTCAAAGACTGCGGCTCTTAACTATGCGAAGATTACAGGGAGCCATTAACCAGCCCGAAAGGATTCGAGATGAAGAAGAGCGTCCATCCAGCTGTGGTTGCGGTTGTAATTGTGATAGTGCTGGGAATTGCCATCTTTACGTATATGCACAATAGCGGCATACAAACAAATGGCAAATACTCACCCCCTCCTCCTTATGTGACAAACGGTTCTGGAAAACCCGGAGGGATAATACCGATGAACGGGCATGCCACGCCGAAGGCTGAGACACCGAAGCCTTCTAACTAGCATGGTTTGCCCTCAGCATAATTGCGGAGGAGTGCTGTCGCCTTGATACTGACAGCCCCATTCGTTGAACTGCATCAGGATCGTCTGCTTTTCCAGTGAACCGCAGCACTGGATGCAGAGAGAATACTTACAAGGAGTTCTAGAGATGAAAAAGAATGTTGGATCAGTCGCAATAGCCGTTTCTGTGATTGTCGTTCTGGTAATCGCAGTGTTCTTCTACATGCACAGCACAGGCCGGGTAACAAATGGAAAAGTGTCTGCTCCACCCGCATATATGAGTGCATCTGAGGGCAAGCCAGGTGGTATAATTCCTCCGCAGAAATATGACCCTAATGCCAGCCCTGTGAACAAAAACGTCCCCGCACAATCCACCCAGTCTTCCAATGGACTGGTGAATCCGAATTCTTATGGATCCCAGAGGTAGAGCTAATCCGAGGCTGTTAGGAAAGTTTGCTTTCCTACAACGAACGTCTCTTTGGAGATAGACGTAGTTAAGTTGGGTACACTTAATTTCAGGAGACGCTATATGTTAGAAGTTGGACAGGTTGCACCAGATTTCACCCTGCCAGATCAGCATGGTGAAAACCTCACTCTTTCCTCATTGCAGGGAAAGACAGTGGTACTGTTTTTTTATCCAAAGGCAGATACTCCTGGCTGCACAATTGAAGCCTGCAATTTCAGGGATGAGAGCGGTAATTTTGATGGTGCTAATGTTGTCATACTGGGCATCAGTCCAGACTCATCCAAAGATCAGAAGCTGTTTGCAGACAAATTCAATCTGCCATACCGTTTGATGGCGGACGCAGATCACAAAGTTGCAGAGGCTTATGGTGTGTGGGGCGAAAAGAGCATGTATGGCAAAAAGTATATGGGTGTGAGCCGCACCACTTTTGTGATTGGACCAGATGGAAAGCTCACCCATATCTTCAACAAAGTTAAGCCCGAGGGTCATGCAAAAGAGGTTCTTGAAGCCATCTAGCACATTCACCCTCCGTCATGAAGCAAAAAGCACGCAGATTGCTGCGTGCTTTTTTATGTATGTCAGGCTGGAAAGCCAGCGTTACAGAAGGCCTGCCTGTACAAGATCTGAACGGAGATTATCTTCCTGCTGTGCGGATAAATTGACAAGTGTAGGGCGGACGGAGAGCGGCGGCAGTCCGCGCAGCTTCATGACCGACTTGTTCACAGCTATCAGCGGGTATTTCACCAGGATATCCATCATGGTATTCAGTATGCGCTGGGCTGCGTCGGCTGCTTCAGTATCTGCCGACAAAGCTGCATGTCTGGCAGCCATTACCAGATCGGGGAAGCCGTTTGCTCCACCGGTAATGGAGCCCGCGCCATTTAACTGAGCTGTAAGCTGTACCAGCCTGTCGCTCCCTGCAAACATCCTTAGCTCACGATAAGCAGTGATGTAGTGACGGGCGGATTCAGCATCTCCTGAACTGTCCTTCAAGCCTGAAAGGTTTGGATGGTATGCAAGTAATGCTAGTGTCTCATCGCTTATTCGTATTGCAGACATTTGCGGAATGCTGTACAGCAGGACAGGGATGTCTGCCGAGTCGAGCACTGGCATGAATGCATCGGCGACACCGGTGTGTGACGGGTTTTTGAAGAAGAAAGGAGGTAGAACGAGCACCGCATCTGCACCCACCTCAGCGGCATGGCGCGTGAGTGCCACTGCATCCGGTGTGTTCGCTGCACCTGTTGCCGCAACTATCAGCATGTCACCTTTCACGCTCATGACTGCTTCCAGCGTGCGCATTCGCTCTTCTACGGAGAGAGATGTGCCCTCTCCATTTGTACCGCATACTACGAGGCCATCGATGCCGGCAGATTTCTGAAAATCTACCAGCGTGGGGACATGCTGCAAAGCAAGCTTGCCACCCTCCTCAAATGGGGTGGCGATGGCGGTAAGTACCCCGCCAAGTTTGGAAGCTTTTGCATGTGGCATTGTGTTCTCCTGCTCTAATTCATTTATCGTTAGTTGTTGTGGTCCCACTACCAGATACGTTTGGTCCTCCTGCAGGGTTCAATGTGGTGTTTGAGCCGGTATCGGCAGGCGGGTCCTGCGGCTGGGAAAGATTGGGATCATTCAGGAAATTGGTGCGGTATACACATTTCTGAATGATCAGCTTTTCATAAGGGGCAGTCTGTGCAAGCGTTGTGAAATTGTGCTGCTGCATAATCTGCTGGAGTACTACCGGGAACGGGTTAATGGACCCCCGGTTGACAAGCCGGTCGAAAAGGACAGCCATGCCTGCCTCTGAGTGCACCACATCGGATACCACTCCTGTGATGACTGTTCCATTGACCGTTACCGATATCGGAACAGCTGCAGGCCAGTAGTCGTGCAGGGCAGTCTCTATTTGAGCAACTCTGAACGCATGGCTTGTTCTGCCTGCCCTCTGAAAGACGGCGGTGAGGGTTTTGAAGTCGATAACATCTTGTACTGCATCGGTGCCTACCAGCTCGGCACCCGTGGTGGGATCGACAACATCCAGCACACCCTGCGGGGTGATGTCGATACCGAAGCGGTGGAAATCCTGATCGAAAGCTGCCAGGTTATCACTTTTCTCCCTTGCCAGTACATGCATGAGATCGCCATCGCCATTCTTTGCCGTGATGAACTGCAGGAAGCCTATGGAGACATAGCCAGTGTCGTAGGTGTTGATGGCGTCGAAGCCTCCTTCGAGGCGTGATACTGATTCGGCAACTTTTGTCTGTGAGGGATTAAGGCCTGCATCTTTGAAAAGCCCATCCAGATCGGACTGTGACATACTGCTGACCGACTGGCCGCCGTCTTCGCTGCCAGCGGGGAAGCGGTAGTAGGCATAGCCAGGTGACATGCGCGGATTATCCTGATAGGTGTAGGTGTCTCCATCGTTGAAAACCACCATGCTCTCCTGTGGAGCAACGGCATTTGCAAACGGCGGAGGGTTGCCACAGGCTGCTAGCAGCGTGGGAGGGATTGGACCAGGATCTGGCGGTGGTGTTTTGAACATGACGGGCGTGGGCAGCATTAGCGAATTGTTGAGGGACTGAGCGACAATATAGGCTTCAAAGCGATCCATGGCTATTCGTTCGTTTACCCAGGTCTGCCAGACTGACGTGCCGGAAATGGCTGTGGGATTAACAGTAGGTGGTGCACCGGCAGCTCCTTCGGCAATCTGGTACTTCAGCAGCCATTTCGAACCATCTGCTGTAAGGCGTACCCTCCACTGTCGTTTGGTTGCGATGTTCAGTGGAGGGTGAGCGGTAAGGCGGCCAGGCTGGTTCCAGTATGATACAATTGCTGCCCGTTCTTCTGGCGTGAACATGGGCGCTGAAACAGGCATGGATGGCACGGTTTGAGCACTGGCAAAGAGAGCCAGCGTGACGGTGAAGATACTGCATAGACCAATGGATTTAATCGTTTTAAGATTGCTCAATACCTGCTCCTTGAAAGAACCTGTAGCTGCCTGAGTTTGTGCGAGCCAGTGAAAATGCCAACGGTTGTTATGGGATCTGATTCTGGTAACCTGACTTTGAAAAGGATGGATTTGACTCGAATGCTTTTTCGTATTCCGATACCCGTGAATCAGATTGACAACCCGTGTATGCTGGCATACATTGTGACGGACATGGTCCAGTGATTTTGTCTCTGGATTTAAATGCCTGAAAGACGATAACGTGATGGTTCGTATTATACGCTGTAATCTTCTATCATGGATATTCAAATTCCTGCTCTCTACTTCCATTGTGTACGTTTTGACGTGTCTCCTTCAGTGGTGAAAGAGAGGGATTTCTGCCCGTGGTTTGAATATGGCGGATTTGACGTAAATATGCAGCGGGCTGTACGTAGGGTATCTATTAGCAATTGAGCGTGTATGGGAGGAATTATGAAATACCGGCTTCTTGGGAAGACTAACTACCGAATTTCAACTGTGAGTTTTGGTGCATGGGCAATTGGAGGCTCGTGGGGTGAGACCGACGATGACCAGTCGATGCTGGCACTGGTGAAGGCTGTTGATTTAGGTGTGAACTTTATTGATACGGCAGATGTGTATGGCGATGGACGCAGTGAGAAACTGATAGCAAAGCTACGCAAGCAGCGAAAAGAGAAGGTGCTGGTGGCAACAAAGATAGGACGACGTCTGGACCCTCATATCGCCTCAAGTTATACACGTGTTAATTTGACACATTTCGTTGAAAGAAGCCTTAAAAATCTGGAAACAGATGCGCTTGATCTGGTTCAGCTGCACTGCCCTCCCACAGAGGTCTACTCCATGCCTGAGGTGTTTGAGGCGATGGACAGTCTGGTACAGGATGGGAAAGTGAGGTTTTATGGAGTGAGTATTGAGAAGGTGGATGAGGGCATTAAGGCGATGGAGTATCCCGGAGTAAGCAGCATCCAGGTGATCTATAACATCTTTCGGCAGCGACCAGCCGAAACGCTCCTCACCCTTGCCAAGCAGAGGAATGTGGGAATTATTGCGAGATTGCCGCTAGCTTCCGGACTATTAACCGGGAAGATGCGACCGGATACCCATTTTGCAAGCGATGACCACAGGCAGTTTAACCGCAATGGAGAGGCGTTTGACAAGGGCGAGACCTTCTCCGGCGTGGATTACGAGACGGGACTGAAGGCTGTGGAAGAGATTCGGCCTCTTCTGCCAGAGGGTGTGAGCATGGCTCAGTTTGCACTGAGCTGGATACTGATGAACGATGCTGTAACCTGTGCAATCCCCGGTGCAAAGCGGCAGGACCAGGTGCAGGACAACGTTGCTGCGAGTGATCTGCCCGCTTTGACGGATGAGCAGATGCGCAGGTGCGAGGAGATCTATCAGGCTCATATAGCGCCCCTGGTTGAGGATAAATGGTAGTGTGAAGCACTTCTGGAGATGCAATGGCGGCTGACTTGGGTGAAAAGCAGTTCTATATGCTCAGCAGGGAATATGGCAGGCCGTACTAGTTCATTCCATACAAATGACTGCATGGGCAAATACGTGAAGAGTTGAGAGGGTGAGTTTTCTGAGGTGATAGAAGCCTCGGTCACTCACCCTTTTTGTCTTAACAGCCAGCAGAAGCACCGGCTGCTTAGTTTCACCCACATTTTAGTATCTCTGCATCTGCTTTTCAGCATGCATTTTGTGTGATTCTCGTCCCTCAATTTTGTATTGTGTCCTCAATTCGGTTACTGCCGGTGAAAGTCGATGAATGCTTTCCAGACTCTTTTCCCAAGTCAGATTTGCAATCTCCCCCAGAGTGCTGGTGATTGGCAGTGCGGGCAAATATATTTCTTGAACGAATACCCTTTTAGAGCAAAAATAGTGTACATTTGTATACTGAAAGGATACGTTCATGCAACAAAATATGCCATCCGCCACGGTCTACACATCACGTCAGTTCGATCGTGCAATTCGCATTCTTTATCCCGCTCTTTTGAGATGTGCAGCCCAGCGTGTGGGTGAGCAGAGTGCGCCAGACGTTGTCCAGCGCGCCCTCATCTCAGCCTGGGGAGCGATAGACAGGTTCGATTCCCGCAAGCCCAAGGCCGAGCTTCATGCATGGCTGCGCAGGTTTGTGGAGCATTTAAGCGGCGAGCACATACGGTGTTCTGCACGTCATCAGATGATGGATCTTGAGATATCTACCATGCCCGAAGCCGAGCGTGATCTTATGTGGGCAGAGGAGCCAACAGATGAAGATTTCGCTATGGCGAAGCGATTGGAGCTGAAGGGACTTATTGCCCGAACGAAGCTCACCTGCCGGCAGTATGAGTGCCTTCACAGCTGGCTGGCAGGTGCCACCCAGAAGGAGATTGCAGCAAAGCTGAATATCCGATCTGCCACAGTCTGGGAGCATATTGGGGCAGCAATTATACGGCTGAAACGTACCGAGCAGAGTGAGGATTACCAGGCAACGGAAGCGTTTTACGAGGAGACTCACCAGACGGTGTACGTTGCTCCTCAGACGGTGGGAGCGCGGCTGGCAGCTGAGCAGCTGAAAGAGCTTGGCAACAGGGAGCGTGAGATTTCAGCCCGTCTCAGGCGCAGGGAGGCAGAGAGGCGGGCAGGCAATGGATAGTCTACTGCTTCCATCTCATCCTGCAAACCCCCTGCTTGGGCAGGATGTATGCTGGTGTATAGAGCCGCTCTGGCTTCAGAAGGCAGAGCACCTGTATGTTGAGTACAGGGATGCCATTGCGAAGCATGGAGAAACGGGTGAGGACGAACCCGCGGGAATGGATGTACCAAACAGTGTGTCATCCGACGGGATATTAACCCTCAACATTTCGGGGGTAATTACAAAACGATTTCAGTTTGGTTCAGAACTCTGCAGCAGTTCCCTGCTCAAAAGCCGTGTACAGAAAGCCCTGTGTTCTCCAGAGGTGAAGGCTGTGCTGTTTGTGGTTGACAGCCCGGGTGGGCAGGTTGCTGGCACAGCTGATCTGGCAGACGCAGTTCGCAGTCTGAGCACTGCCAAGCCTACTGCAGCCTTCATTGAGGATACAGGATGCAGCGCAGCCTACTGGGCTGTGTGCCAGTGCCGGGAGATCTACTGCTCCTCCACTGCTTTAGTGGGAAGTATTGGCACACTGCTGGTGATGGATGACAGCAGCGAGGCGTTTGCAAGGCAGGGTGTTAAGGTGCACGTGGTCGCTACAGGCGACAAGAAGGGGATTGGTACAACCGGTATGCCTGTGCGTGAGAAGCATCTGGAAGCGGTTCAGCAGATGGTTGACAGTACCAATACACACTTTGTGGATGCTGTGATGAGTGGCAGAAAGCTTACAGATTCCCAGCGTTCTGCTGTGCTGGATGCGGGAGTGTATGTGGGCGCAGAGGCCATTGGTGCAGGACTGGTGGATGGAGTTTCCACCAGGGAGCAGGCATTAAACCGGCTGAGAGAGCTTGCAAGCCATGCAAATAGAATTCAGAAAACTGCACTTAATGAAAAGATGAAAAGGGAGGGTGCCATGGGAGTTTTCAAGATGCTTTTGAGACCAAAAGAGGAACAGCCAGACAGTGAGCAGAGAGTGGAGTTGATAGGAGAGCTGATAGAGGGTAGCAATACAGCTCCGCAGGCGCACAGTTCGCTGCTTGAGCTGTGCACCCGGGAGGGAATTGTTACGGTGGAGGCATTGAGAGAGCGCCTGGAGATGGCATCCTTTGGTGAGAGCTGTCTGAAAGAGCTGCGTGCTGAGGCACGTGCCGAGGCAGTGCGCTGTTATGGTGCTGTTTTGGGGCAGAAGATTGGCAGCACAGTTAGCCATCTGGATGCTGAGGCTGTACGCGGAATTCGGGACGGCTGGAGGGCAGAAGCGGACGCCAGATTCGGCATCGGTGCTGATGGATCGGCGCCGGCACGAGCCTCAGCACCGGCTGCCATTCCGCGTGTGTCGGTGCCAGTGTGGGGTGACGAGGAGAGCCACACGGCATCCGCCTGGAGCAGGCTGACTGACTCACAGCGGGCACTTGCAATTCGGATGGGCATGGATGCACCCGAGAAACGGGAGCAGTTTGCCGCCAGTGTGCTGGGAAACTAAGATAAAGCAGTTTCGGCACCCAGATTCCCAAACTAACCAGGAAAGTGCAGGTAAAAAAGTATGGCAGCATCTACAGCACCTCGGGAAGCCCTGGAGAAACCAGGGCAGATTCAGTACTACAACATGGGAACAGGAACCATAAACAAAGGTACGATGGTGAGCTTGCGTACAGATGGGCTTGCGTACCCGGCTCGCAGCGGCACTGCCACCGATATCTTTGTGGGCGTGGCTTATGAGACGGTGACGAACCCAGGTTCTGGAAGCAGCCCTGTTCCGATTCGAATTCTTAAAACAGGGAGCTATGTGTTTGGTACAGCAGCAGCAACAGCACAGACACAGATTGGCCAGATGTTTTATGCAGCAGATGACCAGACAGTTACTACAACAGCTGCTAACAACCAGTTTGTGGGGTATGCCTGCGAGATTGTGGACAGCACTGATCTGCGCATCCGAATTAACAGGGCTGTGAATTAGCTTCAACTATTGCCCCATTAGATATAACACTGCCCGGATAACTGGCAGTGATTGCCTCGTATCGAATGCGAATCCTCAGTTTAGAAATTTCCAGTTAAGCGATTAAATTTGATTTTAGCGAATTGATAATGACCTGCTTTTACATTTACAGTGATTAGTTTTGGAGGTGAAATTCTATGGCAGTTGTAACCAGTGATGTGCTTCTGCTGACGCAGGCTGGCATTAAGACCGAGTTTAATGCCGCCTATGTTGCAGCAAATGAGCAGGCAGACTGGAGGCAGATTGCTTCCGAATTGCCAACAACCCTTCCCATACAGAAGTATGCATGGCTAGGCAGAGCAGCGGTAATGCGTCCATTTAACGATGAGGTTGTACAGCAGGGAGTGAGAGAGGACAGCTATCAGCTGGCAGACATTCTGTACAAGGGTGATCTTGCAATTGACAGGCGCACTCTGGAGGATGATCAGTATGGCCTTCTGATGATTAGAGCAAGAGACCTGGCACAGGAGCCTGTGCGCCACTGGAATCAGCTCGCATTCACCGGACTGCTGAACGGATTTAGCTCCGTCTGTTACGATGGACAGTACTTTTTTAACAACAGCCACCAGGAGGGTGGTTCTCCCATACAGAGCAACATATCGAATGCCAGCCTGTCTGACAGCGCACTGGAGGCAGCAGCCACTGCCATGATGAGCTATACAGATGACAAGGCAATTCCCATGCATGTAATGCCAGATACGCTAGTGGTGGGACCGATGCTTGCAAGGCGTGCATGG
This sequence comes from bacterium, assembly GCA_021805395.1. Classification (GTDB taxonomy): domain Bacteria; phylum Armatimonadota; class Chthonomonadetes; order Chthonomonadales; family Chthonomonadaceae; genus JAJZFJ01. The sequence continues at coordinate 2,028 of JAJZFJ010000269.1, read as the reverse complement.
AACCTTGTGGCTCAGGATGTGGTGGTAGAAAGTCCGGGCAACTCCAACTATACAACCCCTTACCGAAACTACTTTAACGGTAGATACAAGCTTGTGGTGAACCCTTATATTACCGGGTATGAGTGGTTTTTGATGGACTGCAGCAGGGAGATAAAGCCGCTTGTTATCCAGAGCAGATCGGACGTACCCATTACACTTGAAACCGATATGGATATGCCAGAGGCCCGCATTAAGGAGCAGTACAACTTTACGGTACGCGGACGCTATGCCCAGGGATACGGGCTGTGGCAGCTGGCGTATGGAAGCAACGCAGCCGCTTAGAAGCCGGGGAGTGGGGGGCATCAGCGATGGTGCCCTCAGGTTGAAGGGGGCAGGGTAGCCTAGGCATGGAGTTAGCCAGGGCAATGCGAGTAACGAAGTTAGGAATATGAATGAATCCATGCCCAGTTAGCCAAAGCCTAAAGACCTTGTCTGAGGATTGCAAGCCCTCTGAAGCGGGCTGTACGTGACCTGGTGGATAGTGATTTTGCGTTAGGTCCTAGCCCGGAGCTTATCATGATGAAACATTCATAAGTGGTGTCGAAGGTGGGAAGAAATGGCGCAGTATTCAAGGAGTTATAGATAGGGTTTGGAGGGATATGGAGCCTGCAGACAGAGTATTGCAATTCAGGTTATGTGGGATAGCAGAGCGTTTTAGCCAAGTAAGAGCAGGTAGTGGTTTGGGATTACAAGACATGCAGTCATGTGCCTGACGCCAATGTGCTGTCAGCCAAGGCCTAAAGACCTTGTCTGAGGATTGCAAGCCCGCTAAAGCGGGCTGTGCGTGGCCTGGCGGGTTATAGGAATGTGGAAAGGTGTTAAATGCAGGGTTGAGGGCATGAATCATGGGATAATGGATTACAGATTGAATGAATATGCCCTGGTTACGGACGGGTATTTGATGAGCCCAAGAGCAGTTGGAGTAGATTAGGGAGTTGTGTAACTTAAGGGAAATGGAAATATTAAGTAGACAGTATCGGGTGGTGCGAAATTTACGGGTGTGTGGGTGTATAATTGTGATGATTGCTGACTGCATTCCACGTTTGAAATAATGCGACCAAAATGGTTGTAAAATAGGATCAAGATGTCTGTACGAGTGTTTTCACAATTGTATTATCATTTTATTTGGACGACAAAAAACAGACAGCCACAGCTTACAGGATATTTGCATAATTGTGTTTTAGAAGTGATTGCAAAAAATGTGAAGGATCAGGGTGGAAGATTAATTGCTCTTAATGCTATGCCTGATCATGTTCATTTACTGGTATCGCTATCTCCAACAATGTCTCCTTCATTCTTTATTGGAAAAGTAAAAGGTGCATCCTCTTATAATTGTAACAAAAGTGTGGATGACGGGAAATTGATTTATTGGCAAAATGGTTTTGGAGTATTGACCGTTAGAGAAGGCGACCTCGATATATTAATAAATTATATTGAAAATCAGCAGTTAATTCATGAACAGAGAAAGCATATTGAACTTTTTGAGAAACAGGAACCGGACGCTGTTATTGGTGAATGAATCCGGATTGACGAGACGCTACTCCAAATTTAAGTTGTAATAGCAACCTGGTTTCTTTTTTTATACAACGTTTGTCTAATTTTTTGGAGCCATTTTCCTGATTATGGGGGTGAAATAATGTATGCAGTGCGATGTTCCGGGCAGAAGCAGGGCTTTTGTGTGGAAGGTAGGCGGTGGGCTTTCGCATACTGGACGCTGGTTCCTGATGTGAGTGAAGCAGTGCGGCATGAGAGGATGCTGAAGGTGCTGGAGGTAGCGGGAGTGGATGACCCCCGGCTAAGCCCGTTTCCCGTGGTGGAAGGTGTGAAGGTGTTCTCCCAGGAGGACAGGGCGGCAGCAATGGATGCAAGGCTTGCACAGCTGGAAGCGTTGACTGCCGAGCAGGCTGCAGAGATAGCAACGCTGAAGAGCCTGGCCGCCGCACATCCTGCTCCGGTGACTGTTAAGAAAGCAGGTGGCTGAGATGCATG
>JAJZFJ010000221.1:9395-23783 GCA_021805395.1 bacterium | reverse complement strand
CCTGCCATCCGAGGTATCTCTCACAACATATGAATCCAAATTGGCATCAATACCGTGACCAACCCCGAAAAAATCACCTAGAGGACATTCTACTGATGGCTGTTTCTCCCCATCCCAGTACATTCTCAGCACTAGCAGCCTTGAATAGTATCGTTCATTGTCAGCAACAGTATTCCAGATGTGGGTAATCTCGCCCGGACCTTGAAGGTTTGCCAGAACAAGCGTAGCTCCGGGTGCTATAGGACGTGAATCACCGTTGCCATGCTGCCAGTCTGGATCGGTGGATGAGGCACGCTCAGACTGATAATCAGGAGGCTGACTGAGTGACTTTAGCAAACCTCCGTTACCGCTGGAGCCCAGTGCAGATACCGCAGAAGTGAGACAAAGCATGACAACAATTGAGATACGGTGAAGGTGCTGTAACAAGACAATCTCCCGGTCGTAGACTAACTTAAGTACTCTTTTCTACAAAGTGCCAGATATTCCTTCCCGACCACTGTAATGTGAAGGGAAAGACCTGGATGAGTGATTGCTTATACAAGCAATGCATGTTCATGAAACTGCAACGTTTAGGGCTCTATTTATAGAGATAGCGAAAAGCATTGACACTGTTAGCTGGTCTATTTTTTAAACCAGCTCACGAACATCAAAATTACAGCAACCACCATTATCACGAAGGTAAACCAGCCCCAAAACTGCAGCCTCGGTGCATTAGTGTAGTTACCAAGTACCGATTTACGGGTAGACAATCTGAAAATAAGAAATAGCAGGACAGGTGCGACTACTCCGCTTAGAATTTGGCTCCAGTAGAGGGCTTTAATTGGATTGATTCCAAGCATGAGAACCAGAATCCCGGCGAACATCGTGATAGTTAAAATTGTGTAGTACTGCGGCGCCCGTTTAGGTTTGTGGTGCATTCCAACACGCCACCTTGCCAGTTCGCTGATCATGGTGGAGGTTGCTGCTGCAAGCACAGGAATTGCCAGCAGTCCCGACCCTATTAATCCCAGACCGAGTACTGTTTTTGCTGCACTCCCAGCAAAGGGCTTTAGAGCAGCTGCAGCGTCTGCCGCAGTATCGATATGAAGAGTGCCTCCATGCTTAGCTCTAGCCACTGAGACGGAAAGTATTACGAAATATCCCACCAGATTTGAAAATATCATTCCAGCAACGGTGTGAAGTTTGATACCTTTCAGATCCTTCACCCCTGCTTTTTCTTCAACCTCTTCAGCTTCCTGAAAATAGAACATGTACGGAGAAATTGTTGCACCCAGCAGACCAACAGCTGCCGTGAAGTAGCCTAATGAAAACTGGATGTGCGGCAGAAAAGTATCGTGTATTACATGCATCCAGTCGGGATGTGCCATTATCCCTGCAATGATGTAGGAAATCAGAATGAGGGAAAGCGCCACCAGGATGTTCTTAATGAGTTTGTACTTACCAAAAACCTGAAGTGCCCAGATGATGAGAGTGATGGGTACGGGCAGCCATTTCCATGATACATGCCATGAAACTGGACAAACTAACACCATGCCCTGTGCCGTTCCTGCTATGTCGGCACCCAGCGTTGCGATATTGGCAACACAAATAAGTGCTGCTGCAAAGATGGCAATTGGAAGGTTGTACTCCTCTCTCAGAACAGTGGACAGACCTTTTTTGGTTACAGCACCAAACTTGGCTACCGTCATTTGCACGGATGCAAGCATGGGTGTTGATATCAGCAGGAGCCATAGTAAACTGATTCCTGTTTTTGCTCCAATTTGTGAATAGGTTCCAATCGCGGAGGGATCATCATCTCCTGCCCCGTATATCAAACCCGACAGAAGATCCCTCCAAACAGGTACCGCTTTTTCTTCCGTCTGTGAACTGCTTTTTGGTTGAGACATTTTTAACTCCTGATGACAGGCGGGGAGAGGTCTGTTTGTGTATACATTCAATAGTTAACGTATGTGTTAGTATAGCATTAAGCCCTTTAATGTTCCTGAATAGTGCCATGGCTCCCATCGATAGGTATACAAAACACAACCCGTTTGTGGACGCACTAACTTTGAATCGCAGGAATGGTTCCAAATTGCAAGAGTTTGAATTCAGGTCAAAACTATGCGGATGAAGTGATAAACCTGAATCAGAGGTTTTGGTGAGTTAACTAGTCTTCTCTGCAGAATGCATCGAATTCGGATATTTAGCTTGGAGGAATCATGCTCAGCGTGCCACAATTAACTGCTTTGAGCATTGAAAATACCAGGATTTGACGTAAAATAGAATGTTAATTCACATTTACATAGACTACTGTAAATAGCATGGTATTTGATAATTTGATTACTGCGGTATAATACTGTGGAACATTAGATTAGCGAACCACGCTCTGTGCCACTCATACAACTATTATCGATTGTGCGTGCAGGCAAAGCTACAGAATGCGAAACAGAGTTTTCTGAGAGGATACCACCAATGGCCCGTACTATAGCCGTAAACTCCCGGGAGGATCACATTAAGACTGAGGAACTCCAAGAGTTGTATCGTCTGATGTTGCTTATCCGAAGATTTGAAGAATCAGTTTATCAGAAATTCCATGAGAATAAAATTGGAGGATATCTCCACCGATACGACGGACAGGAAGCACTTGTTGCTGGCGTAGTACCACAGCTTCGTTTGCCTGGCGACTATATTCTCTGCACCTACCGCGATCATGCTCACGCTCTCGCCTGCGGCACGTCACCCAGAGCGGTTATGGCTGAATTAATGGGTCGGGCTACAGGGTGTGCTGGAGGAAAAGGCGGTTCCATGCACCTGATTGATCCAGACCGCGGATTTTTGGGCGGTGACGGGATCGTTGGCGGTCCGGTACCTGTCGCATTGGGAGTAGGATTTGCAATCAAGTATCGTGGCGGAAATGATGTATGTGTTGTCTATTTTGGTGATGGCGCAATGAATCAGGGTGGTGTTCATGAATCCATGAACATGATTGGTTTATATAAACTCCCTGTACTTTTCATACTCGAGAACAACCAGTATGCAATGGGTACTGCTGTCTCCCGATCTACAGGTCAGCCCGATTTTGTGATGAAGGCTGCAGCACATGGTATTAAAGGTGAAAAAGTGAACGGAATGGATCTGTTTGAAGTGCGCAGTGCAACCAGACGCGCTTTGAAACATATCCGCGATAAGGGTGAGTCCTATTTCCTTGAAATGAGCTGTTACCGATTTGTTGGACATGGCATTGGAGATGATAATACCAAAGCATGGACAACTTACCGTTCTGAGCAGGAAGTGGAAGAGTGGAAGAAAAAAGATCCATTGCTTAAATTTCAGGCCTATCTTGAAGAGAAGGGTATCCTTGATCCCGCAAAAATCGCAAAGATTGAAGAGCAGATCCATGAAGAAGTTATGGATGCCATCCAGTTTGCGGAGAGCAGCCCTGAGCCACCTCTCGATAGTCTTTATGACCATGTGTACTCTTAAAGGGAGAATCCTGTTTCATGCCTAAAATGCGCTATCAGCAAGCTGTAAGACTTGCTATGACCGAAGAGATGGAGCGAGACCCCAACGTTTTTGTCTGTGGTGAAGAAGTGGGACAATACCAGGGAACATACCGCGTAACAGAGGGTATGCTCGACAAGTTTGGTGCCAAAAGAGTTGTGGATACACCCATTAGCGAAATAGGGATTGCCGGCCTTGCTACCGGTGCAGCGATGGCGGGTTTACGCCCTGTAGCTGAGTTCATGACGTGGTCATTTGCTCTGGAAGCTATGGATCAGCTAGTTAACCATGCTGCCAAAATCACCTACATGTCTGGAGGACGTATTAAATGTCCTGTCGTATTCCGAGGGCCAGCAGGGGTAGGTACCCAGCTGTCTGCACAACACTCCCAGAGTATGGAATCATGGTATGCACATGCACCAGGGTTCAAGGTTGTCATGCCGTACTCTCCTCAAGACGCCAAAGGCCTACTGAAAACCGCTATCCGGGATGACAGCCCTGTAATTTTCATGGAACATGCTGGACTGTATGGAATTCAGGATGAAGTCTCTGATGACCCGGATTTCTGCGTACCTTTCGGCCAGGCCATAGTGAGACGAGAGGGTAAAGATTGCAGTCTTATCAGCTATTCCCGGGGAGTTCAGATGTGTTTGAAGGCGGCTGAAACTCTCTCGAAAGACGGAATAGAGTGTGAAGTCATTGATTTAAGAACTCTAGTGCCGCTTGACATGGATACCGTTGTGAAGTCTGTGAACAAAACTCATAGAGCCGTTGTAGCACAGGAAGAATGGAAGAATGTATCAATTGGTTCTGAAATAGCAGCACGCATATACGAGCAGGCATTCGATGCTATGGATGCTCCAATTGAGCGTGTAGCGGGGGCTGATGTACCCATGCCTTACGCCAAGAATCTCGAAAGAGCAGCTATTCCTACAGACACAGATGTGGTGGCTGCAGTAAAACGTACGTTAGCATAGAGGAGCAATACTGATTATGGTCGAGATCCGAATGCCTAAAATGGGCGACGGAATGGAAGAAGGCACTATTAACTCCTGGCATAAAAAAGAGGGAGATATGGTGACTTCTGGAGAAGTGATTGCCGAAATCGAGACAGACAAAGCCAATGTGGAGATCAATGCCTACGATACGGGAGTACTTACCCAGATCCTGGTAAAGGAGGGGGAAACAGTTCCAGTAGGAGCTGTGATCGCCCAGCTTGGCGGCTCCAAAGATGCACCTCAATCTGCTCCAGTAGCAGACAAAGCACCAGTTGAAGCGACAAAACCTGTCGTGGAAGAAAAGGCAGTTACCACTCCCGCTTCGAACGGGGTTTCTACGGTAGACACTTCGGAGAGAGTGAAAGCATCCCCTCTCGCTCGACGAATGATGAGAGACATGAAAGTGAATCCAGCCCTGGTGAAGTCCACAGGACCTGGTGGAAGAATAGTTGAAAGGGATGTCACAGCATTTCTTGATACTTTCAAAGAGACGCTTTCACAGACTGTACCTTCACAAGCTAACGGAGAAGTGACTGCAGTTCCTGCAACAAGTGGTTCATCTGAAATTAAACCTTCCCGAATGAGAGAAGCTATCGCAAGGCGAACTGTTCTGAGCAAGCAGACTATCCCACATTTTTATGTGAGTATGGTTATAGATATGGGCAAAGCGCAGCTGCTTCTCAAGGAGCTGAATTCAGACAATCCTGAAGGCAAGGTAACTGTAAACGATCTAATAGTGAAAGCATGTGCACTTGCATTAGGCAAAGTACCAGTGGTTAACTCCTCGTGGACGGCTGAAAACACGATCCGACAGTATTCAGAGGCGCATATTGGCATAGCTGTAGGGATTGAAGATGGTTTGATTATTCCTGTGGTAAGAAACTGCGAAAGCAAAACTTTGAGACAGATATCTGCCAATACTAAATCTCTGGTAGGAAAAGCTCGAAACGGACAGTTGAAGCCAGATGAGTATAGCGGTGCAACATTCAGTATTTCCAATCTTGGGATGATGGGAGTCGATGAGTTCACGGCTATCATCAGTCCACCTGAAGCTGCAATTCTCGCGATTGGCGGGATATTCAAAGAGGCTGTAGTCAGCGATGATGATTCCATTGTTGTATGCTCAAGAATGAAAGTGATGCTTTCGGCTGATCATAGAATTCTGGATGGAGTTTCGGCAGCAAAATTTCTTCAGGAAGTGAAAAAAGCCCTGGAATCTCCCTTCTCGCTACTCTCATAGTACTTACTACGCTCGCGAAATATATGCCCAGACTCCATTAGGAGACTGGGCATATTTTTATGTTAGGGATCTTGAACTGCAGAAGAGGTGTCCACTGTAATCCTGTTCAATGGAGAAAATGGAGAACGAGATTTTTGGGTTGAAACTGTTAACATTTTAACGGGAGAAACCGTCTGATTTATCTCGGATTTGAGTGTCAGCAATTCTCTGGAAGCTGGATCGTATAACAATGCAGTATTCAGTGCGGTCAGCGCCTCATTAAGATGACCGGTTTTGTAACAGGTAACTGCCAAATGATAGTTGATGGTTTTGATTAATTCGGGCGGGGATTTTGGTGGAATCTCATCTGAAGCAATTTTTAAAACAGATTGTGCATGATTAAGTGATTGAAGTGCCTGTGGCTGTGCACTATACAGACTGAGATTATATAACCCCCAACCATAACTATCATTCAAGGCAGCATTCTCTGTTGGATCGGACCTTAGTTCAATGTTCTGCTGGTTTTCTGAAATTGCTTTTTCAATGTAGTTTAAGCCAATACTTATCCCCTCCGCAGATTTACTTGTGGAGATCATTAAATAGCCAAGACAGTTAAGAGCATCCGGGTTTTTGGGTTCAAATCCCAAAGCCTCATGTGCAGCAGCCAGTGCTGGTTTCTGCATTTCTCCTCCTTCCTTGTGGTAGGCTAAACTTAGGAGAATATACAGACGTGCTCTTTGTGACCTTGACATGGATCCAATATCATGGAGAGCCATCTCTGCGATCTTTGCAGTGCTATGGGGATGATTATTATTAAGGTAGATAGTCCCTACCTGTATATATGCATTAACATCATCCGAGTGTTGTGTGAGATACTGCTGGAAATCAGCACTGGCTCCCGTCTCATCGCCTGTCAACAGCAAATGCGTTGCACTCAGTACCTTCTGGCTTGTTTGGCTTCTCGTATTCAGCATTATAATGTAAATCAAAACCCACCCTGTAACCAGGAATAGAGATAACTTGAATATAGGTGAGAATAATGCAGATATAGGATTGTTTGGTTTCATAACTTGTTGATGTCCATAGTCTTATTCAATACCTATCGTGACTGTTATTTACCTAACTGAAAAAACATCATCGTCATGATGATGAGTAAGGTAGAGATAGCATTAATAACAGAATGAAATGTGATGTTGCTCCATTGAGATCCAGTTTTTCGTTTTATTATCGACAAACATATTCCCGTAAGCATAAGGGATGGAAATTCTAGGGGCACAAGATGACCTAAAGCAAATATGAATGCACTGATTGAGATACCCCAAAAGTCTCCCAGTCGTTTAGTGATGGCACCATCCAACCACCCACGGAAGAAAGTCTCTTCGCAAATGGGGGCAACTAAAGTGCCCAGAATGAAAAAAAATACGATCTGCCAACCACGGAACTTGTGATATAACAGATAACCTACTGCATGATGCGTAGCAACTTTATGAAACCATAGGTTTAATGCTGGCGATAAAATACGGAAGGCTATGTATCCGGTGAGTACATACGTTACTGATGCAAGCAGCCATAAAACGACGCCGCCGGCTATACAGTAATAAACATGCTTGAGCCGCGGTAGCTCATATAGTTCACTGCAGGCGGATTTGTTCCGTTTTCGCAGTAGATAAAAACCTAAGGCACCCATTATAATCTCCTGAAGGAGCATTAGTATGAGTAAACGGGTGTTTGAGTTCAACGGCAGCTATTCCAAAAACCGGAGGAGGTCTTCTTGTTCTGGTGCACCTGTGAGATGTAGAAACAGCTCTTCCAGTGTCCGGCCTTCATATCCCGAATGTTCTGTTAACAAGGATTGAGGAGTTCCTTCCGCTACTATCTGACCTCCATTAATGATGGAGATTCTGTCACATAGCTTTTCTGCAACACTCATCTGATGAGTAGTAATAAATACGGCTGCTCCTCTACGACATAGTTCCCTGAGGATCTCCTGCATCACTCTAGCTCCTCGTGGATCCAACCCTACTGTGGGTTCATCCAGGAAAAGAGCAGAAGGGTTGTGGACTAAAGCTCCTGCAAGAGCAATTTTCTGACGCATGCCTCTAGAGTAGCTTTGAATTAGCTCTTTGCTCTTATCCTCAAGCTCAAGAAGATTAAGCAGATTATTAATCTTAGCTTCAAGTCCATCTCGGCTAACATTGTAGAGTTCAGCCATAAACTGAAGATATTCCCTGCCAGACAGTCTGTCATACAGGAAAGGATTATCGGGAACATACCCTAATGCACTGCGTGCTTTCAACGGCTCTGTCTGCATGTTAAAACCGGCAATAATGCAGCTGCCAGACGTTGGTCTCAACAGACCTGTCAACATTTTTATGGTTGTAGTTTTGCCCGCGCCGTTTGGGCCAAGAAAACCATACAGTTCTCCCTGCTCAACCTTTAATGAAAGGTCATTAACAGCAACATATGATCCAAATTTACGAGATACGTTCAAGCACTCTATAACTACCATGCAAATTTCTCGCCGAATATCAGAGTTATGTTACCAATTGAAACAGAATTGGCTGTGAAACCTGCATTGTACAAATTTGAAAAATCCACATTCTTTTTGAATTTACTTTCTGGATTGTACCCCAGTACCATGAGTAAAGTATTTTGTGAAACCGGTAGTGTGACTTAACACATATTCTATATGTTAACTGATCTGTATTTCATACGAATGAAGTATTCAACTGTTCTGTCATGAAATACACCAGTATTATGGAATAGAGGATGCAGGCACCTGTTACATCTTTGTGATTGATGGGTCATAATATAGTGGTAATTTGAAAGGGGAACTTATGTCTCGAGCTGTTATAACTGGTGGCGCTGGTTTTCTGGGGTCTCACTTGTGTGATAAACTTTTGGCGGAAGGCATTGATGTGGTTGTAGTGGATAATCTCGTGACAGGCAGCGAAGGTAACTTCACACATCTACTGAACAGTTCCAGGTTCAGTTTTGTAAATCAGGATGTTTCAGATCATATCACTGTAGATGGTGAGGTCGACTTCGTATTTCATCTGGCATCGCCAGCAAGTCCTATAGATTTCACTACAAAACCCATTCAGATTATGAAGGTGAATTCACTTGGCACTCATAATGCTTTAGGTTTGGCAAGAGCAAAGAATGCTACTTTCTTTTTGGCTTCCACCTCCGAAGTATATGGGGATCCACTGGTCCATCCTCAGACCGAAGAGTATTGGGGAAATGTAAATCCCATAGGCATCAGAGGGGTATATGATGAAGGTAAACGGTTTTCTGAGGCACTCACACTGGCATATAAGAGAATGCATGGTATAAATGTCAAAATAGTCAGAATCTTTAACACGTATGGTCCCAGAATGAGACTTGATGATGGTAGGGTTGTTCCCAATTTTGTTGGTCAGGCATTAAGGGGTGACCCCATAACAGTTTATGGTGATGGTAAACAGACTCGCTCATTCTGTTACTGCACGGATTTAATTGATGGTTTTTGGAAACTGGTCACCTCTAAAGAGACAGGTCCAATCAATATAGGCAATCCCACAGAAAGAACCATGCTTGAGTTTGCGGAAGAGATAAAGCGGTTGACTAACAGCAATAGCGAGATTGTGTTTGAAGAGTTGAAAACTCCTGATGACCCCAAGCAGCGCAAACCGGATATTACCAAAGCTAAAAATCTGCTCGGGTGGGAACCTAAGGTCAGTCTGGAAGACGGACTGCACTCCACGATAGAGTACTTTGCCAAGAAACTGGGTAAAGCTTAACTGTGCTGGCAACAGACATCATCGCCTCCAAACGGGATTGTCACAAGCTGACTGCTGACGAAATAAGTTGGATGATAAATGGCATAACGAGTGGTGATGTTCCAGACTACCAGACGGCTGCCTGGCTTATGGCGATACGCCTGAATGGCATGGATCCAGTTGAAACTCAGCTGCTCACCATCGCGATGAGAGACTCAGGGAGATGTGCTGACTTACGAGATCTCCCGGGTGGTCCTGCTTTAGATAAGCATTCAACAGGAGGTGTAGGTGATAAAACATCTCTTGTGGTAGCACCCATCCTGGCAGCCTGCGGGGTCCCAATGCTCAAGATGAGTGGAAGAGGGCTGGGCATCTCAGGGGGCACTATCGACAAACTGGAATCCATCCCAGGTTTGTGTCTGGATATTCCTCTTCATCAGGCTGAGCAGCAGGTGCGTTCAATAGGGCTGGCGATTGTATCTCAATCGAAGGAAATGGCGCCTGCAGACGGCATTCTGTATGCGCTTAGAGATGTTACTGCAACTGTGGATAGTATCCCGCTTATTGCAGCCAGTATTATGAGCAAAAAGCTTGCTGGCGGTTCTGGTTGTATTGTGCTGGATGTGAAGTGTGGCAGCGGTGCTTTTATGCCCGATCTGAATTCTGCCAGAAAGCTGTCGCAACTGATGGTGCAGATCGGTGCCAGTCAAAATGTTCCCACTTCTGCAGTCATTACTAATATGGATGCTCCATTAGGTTTGAGTGTAGGCAACATAGTTGAGGTGCGTGAAGCCATCGCCTTCCTTATGAATGCACCCAATCAGAGCAGCAGGTTTGTTGAGTTTTGCATTATCCTTTGTGGCCATGCACTTGCCTTTTCGGGACGTGTGAACAGTCAACTGGAGGGCGAAAACAGAGCGCGAGAGGTGCTTAAGAATGGGCTGGCAGCACAAAAGTTTGAACAGATGATAGAAGCACAGGGAGGCGTTAATGGTCTTGAAAATGTGCTTGCAAGCATTCCTCTTACTGCTTTGGAAGTTCCTGTCCTCGCGAATAGGTCGGGCCGACTGGCTGGTTTACACGCTGGTAAAATAGGAAACCTGTCAGTACAAATGGGGGCAGGGCGTGCCAGGAAATCCGACTCAGTTGATCATGGAGTGGGAGTTATTCTGTATAAAGAAGTTGGAGATATTGTGCAGAACGGTGAGAAACTCGCATCGTTGTACTTATCTTCCTCTATACGTTCTATTGAATTCACAGAACTATTCCTTGAGGCTGTTTCCATTCAGGATATTGATGAGGCTTTCGAAACAACTCCTCTGATAAGAGAATGGATCTCATAATAAAATATGTAGAACCTGCCTAAAAGGGATAATGGATACGCTTGCTTCTATTTTGGAATCACTTCAAAACTATATTGTCCAGAATCAACACGGAATACAGTATATCCTTCCACCTTTTTATCATAATGTAGTCCAACTGCATGGGTTAATATACTTCCCTGATACCAGATACTCTGGTTAAGGGTGCATGGTATATATACATCTGCTGAACAGTTACATGGTATGGTGACATTTAGAATTAGCTTGTTTCCCACCCACCGCCATCCCGATCCTATTAATCCAACAACAGACTCATAGCTGGCTTTTGCCCACTGAAGCTTTTTAACTGGAGCTGGCTTGATTACAATTCGCTCATTTCCGTGTAAAGACATATCAATATGGATACCAGCCAGAGTCTGGAAGAACCACTGGTCTATATCACCTAGCATGAAGTGGTTTTGAGAGTTGCCAGCAGTAGGGCCATCCCATGCTTCGGTTAGAGTTGTGGCACCGTGCACTATCTGGTAACCATAGCTTGGAGAATCTGTTCTGGTGGCCATGTCGTAAAGCACATCAGACCTGCCCTCTTCAGACAGTGCGCGAACTATATAATGAAAGCCAACTTCTCCAGCGGTGGTGTGGTTATTGTGAGCACGAATATCTGCGATTAAATTTGACAGAACCCTGCTTTTATAACGTGAATTCAGCATTCCTGATTCAATAGCCATCGCATCAGCGCACTGGCTGCCAGTTGCTATCTGGCATGAGTAAGAATGAAAAAACGCCTTCTGAAAGGCAGCTTTAACGTCATCCTGCATATTTTGGTATTTCAGGGCATCCTGAGGATGATTAAGTAGTAACGCTGTTTTACGAAGTATGTTCAGATCCTGGTAGTAGGTAACTGTGGCTGTGACTCCCTGAGGTGTATTTTGGGAGTAACCAGGAGGTCCGGGTCCAATATCGTACCAGTCTCCTAAACCATATTTCACCAGATTGTCTATTGATCTGGAATGGAGATAGGCAGCATACCGCTTCATCATTATGTAAGATTTTGCCAGGATGTCTTTATCACCATACTGTTGATAAACAAGATAGGGAAGCATAACAGAAGAGCTTCCCCATTCGGGTGAATCCCGAAAATCTCCTGAAAATTTGGTAAATTCCGGAGCAATGTCAGGCACAAGTCCATCTGGTCTTTGGGCTTCACGCATATCGGCAGTTATCTTGCGAAAGAGGGCATGAAGGTTGAAATTATATAGCAGGGATCTGCCCATCAAATGATCTTCTTCCAGCCATCCAAGCTTTTCACGCGTTGGACAGTCTGTCATAATCGATTTGGTATTGCTTTCAATGGCTTCCACAATGATATGGTGGATCTTGTTTAGAAGCGGATTAGAACAGCTAAAATACCCATCTTTGGTGCTGTCGGGGTAGAGATACTGAGAAGACAGTTTCAACATTACTGGCTCATCAGGAAGAGGGGCAGCTTTTGGTGCTGCTCCATATACCTGTAGATATCGGAAACCTGTATACGAGAATGTGGGAGCCCAGTTCTCAACCCCGTTCCCTCGAAGAGTGTACTGATAATAACCATACCCTACTCCATCCTGACTCACCTGGCCATTCTTGAGAAGTTCCCCCCATTTAATACGGACAACACTACCCCGCTTGCCTGATACCGATATCTCAGGCCGACCTGACATATTTTGACCAAAATCATAAACAAAACTGCTATCTTTCTGGCGAACCGGCATGTGTACAGGCTTGAGAGTACGTATCACCTTTATCGCTGGAATCATCTGGGCACGCAGCTTGCCACCTGGTCCTTGGACTTCAGCCACTGAATGCCAGCTGCTGCCTGGTACAAAGTTTGCTGTTGCCCATCCGGGTTGAACCAGTCGAGCATCGTAATCCTCATTATCGTAAATGCTGGAGAGCGTGATAGGACCAGGAGCAGTTTCCCAGGAACCATTGGAGGTAATTATTCTCTGGGTTCCATCGGTGAAGTGGATATCCATTTGCAGAATTAGTTTTGGTGGACCATAAGAACCGACAAATTTCATATATCTCTGGTCTTTGACATGATACATACCGTTGCCGAGCATTACACCGATAGCATTTTTTCCCTTAACCAGCTGTTTGGTTACATCGAAAGTTACATAGAGACAGCGTTTATAATAGTCTGTCCAACCAGGGTCCAGCACATGGTCTCCAACTTTTTTGCCATTTAACAACATTTTAAACTGTCCCAGACCACACACATACACGGTTGCACGCTTCACCTTGTGAAATATTGAAAAACTTGTTCGAAAAATAGGCATGGGGGTAGGCGGAACGGGAGACTTTCCTGAATTGTTGGAAGCTATCCAGTGAGCTTTCCAATCGGAAGGCTGCAGCAGTCCCATTGACCATCTTGCGATGCTGCTCCATCCAGAAGGCTGACCTAGTTCATTCCAGCATTTCACCCTCCAGAAACAGGACTGATCTGAATTTAGTCGTATGCCTTTGTAGGTGATGTTATAAGTGGATGCACTCTCTTTTTTACCTGTATTCCATAGATCGGGTCTTCCATGATTGAGCAAGTTTTTTGAGGATGAAACTTCTATTTGATAGTAGCTTTGCTTTGCATCCCTCTCTTTCCACGGAAGAACCCAGCTGAGTTCCGGTTGAACCGAATCTATCCCCAAAGGGTTATGGAGATATTCACACTGCATATTTTGAGGTGGTAACGGAGATGCGGACACAGGAAGGCGAGCACACAAGTATGGGCAGAAAATGAATAGAACGCAGCGAAAAAATAGGGGTAAACGCAAGATTGAACTCATATTTCATTTAAAGACTTAAGGCACAATAGACTATGATTGTGCCTTAAGTGAACATCTACCAAGCAGTATTTAGTACTTTGTAACGTTTTGTGTGAGACCACCATCGGCATAGTAGGTGCTGCCAGTGACATAGGACGAAGCATCGGAAGCGAGGAACACTGCAACAGCAGCTACCTCTTCTGGTGTACCGAAGCGCGCCATTGGAATTTGGCCGACAGCGTTGGCGTATGCAGTGGGATCGTTAAGAGTTGCCTGATTGATGGGGGTAGCAATTGCACCGGGAGCAACGTTGTTCACATTTATCTTGTGCGGAGCCAGCTCTAATGCAACATTACGCATAAGCATTCGCATTCCACCTTTGGATGCACAGTAGTTTGCGTAGCCAGGAAAAGGTACGTCTTCATGGATGGATGAGATATTGATGAGTCGACCGCCATTTCCCTGTTTTATCATCTGTCTTGCGGATATCTGATGGACAAGGAATGCTCCATAGAGGTTGATATTGAGAACAAAGTTCCAGTCCTCATCTGTGAGGTCAACAAAAGGGACTTTTCTCTCGACTCCTGCGTTGTTGACAGCAACATCAAGTTTGCCAAATTTCTCTACTATCGCAGCAATCATTGCTTCAACCTGGTCTCGTTTACTCACGTCTGCAGGAACTGCCATGCCCTCTGTAGCCAGACTGGCAACTACAGCAGCTGCATCTGCATCACGAGTGCCACCGGGCAGATAGTTAACCGCTACGTGCGCACCTTCGGCAGCGAATTTCTGAGCAATCCCCTT
>JAJZFJ010000221.1:0-9385 GCA_021805395.1 bacterium | reverse complement strand
CCCCTTACCAATACCACTGTTTGCGCCTGTCACGAGGGCAATTTTTCCTGCAAGTTGCATTTTCTAACTCCTTGAAAAATGTTGATAACCATTTAAGTTTAGCTTATAAAGGATTGAAATCCTTCAGCACTCTGTAAACCAGTACGAAAACATTCATCCTCAGTTTCACAGTTGTCATCTGTTTATTTTTTCATAAGATTTGAATTCATCATTTCATTGATATGTCGAAAGAAGCTAATTCAACTACAAGTATGTCAGGAGATTGTTTGAATGCTAACTGGAATGGTTATGAAATTATTACAAACTTCAACATCGTAATATCCGCGAAAGTTTGAGGCAATTCAATGGAGAAATATTTCGAATGAAACGATTTGAGTGCTTCCTATCTCTGTAATTTTTGAAGACAGCTCTACTCGCATGATGCAGCATCTCATGGCGTTCAATCGATGTCTGGTTTACATATTCGAAAAGGCAGAGTGGAGTTTGGAAGGTGTTATGCACATTAAGAGGGTTAGCTGGATTGGGATGTTGGAGTAGTTACCGGAGGGAGAATAGGCACGAAATCACACGAAAAGGCATAGGGGCGATTCTGGATGTTGTGGTGCAGGTATGGAAGGTAATGTTTATATCATAAGATAACATGTACCTTCCAGGTTTAAACCTCATTCTGAGAGAATTTGAGGGAAGAATCATAGCAGATTTTTGATCCTGTGTTTTGAGCCAAGAACCAACAATTTGTTATTACTTCATGGGTCTGTTCATGGTTGCACAAGAGGTGAACGATCTGGCAACACAACTCCTTATTTAAGTGCAGGGGCTACTTTTGTACCTAGTAGCTCGATAGATCTCATTAGCTTATTGTGAGGGAGTGATGCAACGCTCATTTGAAAGCTTATTCGAGCAATGCCTTCGAGGTATGCACTTTGCCTGAGTATTTTCTCTACGACTTCATCGGGATTGCCTACAAGCATTGCACCCTCCCTGCTTCGCTCCTGGTCGAAGTGTGCACGTGTGATAGGCGGCCAGCCACGTTCCTTGCCTGCCTCTGTAAACGTGTGGGCGTATCCAGGGAAAAAGTCATCAATAGCCTCCTGGGTTGTATCTGCTACATACCCCAGGGCGTGTATGCCAACTTTTAGTTTGTCACTAGAATGGCCCGCTCTGATCCCACTCTCTCTATACAGATCGATAAGAGGTTTGAAGCGTCTTGTTTCTCCGCCTATAATGGCAATCATCAGTGGCAGACCAAGCGCACCGGCTCGAGCAAAAGAGGCTGGTGTACCGCCTACACCCAGCCACACAGGGAGCGGATTTTGGAGTGGGCGAGGGTAGACCCCTTCACCGTTGAGGGCTGGTCTGTATCTGCCTTTCCAGTGAACCGTGGGACTATCACGGATCTTGAGTAGCAGCTCAAGCTTCTCAGTGAAGAGTGAATCGTAGTCATTTAGTTCCAGTCCAAATAGTGGGAATGCTTCGGTAAATGAGCCTCTGCCAGCAATAATCTCGGCACGGCCTTTCGAGATAAGATCGAGAGTAGCGAACTCCTGAAAGACACGCACGGGGTCGGCTGCGCTCAGAACTGTGACCGCGCTGGCGAGCCTGATGCGCGTAGTCCTTGAGGCTGCGGCCGCAAGGACTACGGCAGGCGCCGAGTCCAGGAACTCAACTCGGTGATGCTCCCCAATACCAATTGCATCCAGTCCCACCTTATCAGCAAGTTCGATCTCATCGAGAAGATCTTGAATCCGTTGTACTGGTGTGGGAGCAATCCCTGTTTGTGTGCTCGGAAACGAAGCCACAAAGCTGTCTATACCGATCTCCATCTAGCGCACTTCAGCTTTAGCGACGAATATGGATGCGAATGCAAATCTTACTCCATAGAATACAATCGCCCACAGAATAAGCACTATGAATGCCAGAGGTAATCCACTGGGTTCCATGAGTGAATGGAAAAGTAGAATGTTCACGAGAATGGGGCCAATTATGCACAATGCAACAGGTATGTAACGATTACTCAAAAGTATCAAACCGCCTATCAATTCCAGAAGGCATACAGCTACAAAATAGTGAGAAGTGGAGAGTACTGTCATATACTGAAGTGCAAGTCCCGGAGGTATTGGTGGCATGTGAAGGAATGGGTACAATCCATTCAAACCAAAAACAGTAAATATCAATCCTAACAGGATTCGTGAAATAGTAAAGGCAATTTTCATCTTGCTGTCCTTTCAACCGTTCTTCAAACGATATGCACCGGTGTACTAATAGCGTATAGTTTAGCATTTTAACTCTATTATGTCAAGTACATAGGAATTATTATAACATAGTAATGCTACAAACTTGATAAATTCAACTGAATTCTCGCGCCAGCATAACTCTGGTACAATAGATTAAAATATGTTATGGACGTCCGAGAAATATGGTTTCTCATACGTAACAGATAAGAGATGTAATGTCGGGTAATGAACTTAAAAATGAAATAGATCCCTGTGAGTCGGCAATGAGTTTCATACGAGGATCACTACTTCTTCAAGAGAAGTGGGTATTAATGATAATTCACAGTCTGATGGAGGGACCCACAGGTTTCAGTGAACTGATGCGCAGAGGGAATGTAAATACCACGACACTCAGTCAGCGATTAAGTCTGCTGGAAACAACCGGTCTTCTCGTTAAAACGGTGCAATCCATCATGCCACCTCGTACCAGTTATGAGCTTACAGAGGCTGGACGCGCATTAAAACCTGTCCTCACTGCCATTACTGAATGGAGCGAGAAGTACCTTCCTCCAGCATCCTCAAACAGTGATTGCCCTGCCATATCTGAGATGCGTGATAGTGCGACTAAATGTGAGAACTGTGAATAGATTTGCTGTTTAGTGCAGACTATCTATTTTGAGGGTGTCAATGCTGTTTATGAGCTACTCAACATGAGTGAGTGTGATAGGATTTTTAGGTAAACCTTCTGGGGGAGACTGAAGGATAATGAGATTCACTACTGGATGCGTGAAGCAGTTCAGAGGAATCAAGAGTTTCTGGTGTAGTTTTGAGAAGATTCTCATTATGTTCAACGGATGGGCGCAGTAGTTCGACAGGATTTTCAGCCATTCTGCTTTTAATAGTGCCAATTGTGTTTTCTACTGCCTTACGTAAACATTCGTTCTTTGGATTTGAAATTAACCGGTCTAAAGCACGGATTGAGGAAGCATTTCCAATATATTTTAATGACAGGATGACGTTTTCCAGATCAATGATGTTATCCATTGGACCATTCAGAAAACGTGGTGGGAATCTGAATAGGCTCTTGGGGAACAGAAGCCTGTTAACCTGATCTATCTGGAATGAATTTAATACAGGCGAATTCTCAGCAGTAATATTTTGCAACAACTCTGTAATCATGAGTGTGTAAGATATCCTCGAATTATCCCTTAAAAACTGGCCTTCTCCAAGAAGTGAGACCAATGCATCAGGACTATCCTTACTTATACAGTCATTAGTTAGTTTATAAACCTCATTTTGTCGCTTCCTCTCCCATATTTTTGGAACAAGATTTAGTACTGTGGTTGCAGTTAACATCAGGATTAGATGACTCATTAATTCCACATTATTTGCATTTTTGATGATCAACATCAGCAGTAGGAGAGAGACGGTAAGTGACCCACAGTGGATGACCCGGAATGTGAATACTGCTAGCTTCCTGTCGCGATTGTAATGGTTAAGAGATTTATGCAACATCTGAACTGTTCTCTGGTACTCATCGTCTTTGCGAGAAGCCAGCTTATTCATTACCGCATTCGGGTGAATGTCTTGCAGAGACTGCTTGATTAACTTATGGATACGAGGCGAGTACGAACTTTGAAATCTGGTGGTGAGCGAATCTAAACTATCTAGATCGCCTATTTTCCCTAGGAGTGGAATGAGTTCAGATGTGAGTAGTCTTCCATAATAAGTGAGCCTGCCTATTTGTAGTATGCGTACACCTACACTGTGCGATTTTTGGGATACTAACGTTTGCAGAAACACCCTCAGATTATGATTGATTAGTAGAATTGCTTCCTCGTCAACTTTAGGCAGAAGAAGTTTCAGATTGTATACTAGTTGATCCATCAAGAGCGAATTTTCAGCTTCAAAAAGACCACAACCACATTGGAACATAGCGAGAATATGTGGAATAGCATTTACTCCCTCTTTGTCTATATATCTTTGGAGTCTTTTCTGTCGTTGTGCTATTGACCAACCATTATAACAAATTTTCTCTGTTCCAATGAAATTAACCAGAATGAAACCGAATAGAAGATCAAACCAGATCAGCCAGGGTACAAACTCTTTCCATTCTGTTGAAGGGACAAGATGTATAAAGAAAATATTGATTGCTCCATTAAACATAAGCCCAAACAGTAAAAATACATTAACATACTTTACCGAGTAGGAGGCATACTCATGTTTAATCCCTTGTGGTGCAGTTATTACCTTCCGACGGTGTTTGCATCTGTATCGAATATCAGTAAATTTGGTGGTGAGTTTATGTATGATGTTCATAAAGATAGCGTCATCGCTGTACAAAGTTTAAAATTGATCTCAAATCCCTGAATTCGATGGATTATCTATCACATTATCTTCCTTACTTAATGTATTTTTGGCTAATTACTCATTCATCCTATTTATTATGTTCGTTGGCAGCCAGAAATCATATAGAGCTATTGTTTGCTCGGGCTGTGCGATGAAATAAGCGGCAACTGATGAGGCAGCTTTGCCCCGAACAGTTTCCTGAAAGTGAGGGATGCCTTAGGGAACTGAATGGGTTTATGACCGTTACTGCCAGGTGAAAGCTGGTGACTGCCGTCA
The DNA here is from genome assembly GCA_021805395.1 of bacterium. Lineage (GTDB taxonomy): Bacteria > Armatimonadota > Chthonomonadetes > Chthonomonadales > Chthonomonadaceae > JAJZFJ01. Next base: position 4,547 of record JAJZFJ010000221.1, on the reverse strand, counting down.
CCTGCCTGCACATCGAAGTAAACATCAAAGAGGGTTTGATGTGTTTTCATAAACCTGTACATATTGGTGATGAATGCTGCATCATCGCCTCCGCCATGACCATCAGATCTGTTACATACTCCCCATTCTGGAATAGCGAATGGTTTGTGGTGCTTGCGAGCAAACCGATACCAGAACATTAAACCGTGGTCACCATTCAGCAAAACAGAGTTCCATGCAGTCTCCCTACGTTTGGCTTTCTCAGAGGCCGTCGCGTTTGCTGGAATTGGATAAGTGTCTGGTGCCCAAGACTGGTCGTAGAGATCAAGACCAATAACATCTACATATGTATCTCCCGGGTACACCTGTTCGGCAGGTATCTGTAATGTGCCACTCGCTGGATTCCAGACAAACTGAAAATGAGCACCGGGAACTGCTCTCATGGTTGTCACGATCTGTTTCCAGTAGAGAGGCCAGCTCTTCGGATCTGCAGATGCACGCCATGTATACCATCCTCCATTCATCTCATGACCAAGACGTATGTAGCAAGATCCTAAGCCATAAGAAATCAGATTGGCTGCTAAAAGCTTGTAATAGTGATTATAGGCACCAGCCGCACCCAGGGCAAGTGAGACTGGCTTGCCAGCCTCTGGACCAGTACTTGGGCCGCTGCCATTCCATGCACCGACCAGCATGGGTACAGTGAGAATGAGCTTCCTGCCGGAATGTTCTTTGAGCCAGGCTTGCCATGGTGCAAAGAACCAGCTAGTGGGACTGGTTACATTTCCCCATTGATCAGATGGCTCAAAGTCCTCCGCCCAGATGTCTGCAACGCCTATCCACTTTGAAAAGGTGTCTACCTGTGCTGGTCCCTTAGGTGCTCCCCATCTGTATACACCGAGATGTGGAAATTGAGTTTTGGATGTGGTGGCTCCGAGTGCCATTTGTATATTAACGAGAATCAGAAGGAATGTGCAGATAAAATTAGATGGTTTGAACATTGTGAGATCCTGAGCCAGTTATTTTGATAGCTATGTCATCAATTTTACCTTTATTAATAAATTAAGACGTAATTCGTTATGTCGTTAGGGGAAATGGATTGAAACCGGTTAGCTAAAGCCATCGTAGCAGAGTGTATTCATTGAGAAGGAGAGTGCTGGATGATTATAGTGACAACAACAAATGAGGTATCGGGATTCGCTGTGAGTGCATATCTGGGTATTGTTAGAGGAATTATAGTTCGTACACCCAACATTGGTCAGGGACTAATGGGTGGACTTGAGACAATTTTTGGTGGCCAGAACAGCACCTATACCGAAATTTGTGAGAATACCAGGGTGGAAGCAACTAATGCCATGCTTCAGCATGCGCAATCAATTGGAGCTGATGCTGTGATCGGAATGCGTTACGACTCCACAGAACTGCAAACAGGAATGACTGAGGTGTTGGCATACGGAACGGCAGTGAAACTGGTGAGAGGGTAGTGTAGGTAGATTGAGGTGACAGGAATGAACAATAGGATTGGTATGCATACTCTTGTTAACGGAGGGGCAATTTTGCAAGTTGGCAGGTGTGAGGGTTTTGCGGTTCACGGCTCTGCCGGACGGGTTGAGACGCAGAGAACCTCGCCCCGAGACTACGTCGCGACCCTCCCCTCGCCATTCGCTACCGCTCATTAAGGGATGGTGAGAGTACGAGACGGTAGGTGTGCGGGTTTTGATTGGTAAGTTTACGTAGTATAAGCTTTGTCAGAGACTCCTCCCCCCCCTCCTCGTGGCATTCGCTGTCGCTCATTCAAGGAGGGGCAAGAGTGCGAGCCGTGAAGCAACAGTATTTACTGCATACGGCATAAGGAAGCGCATTGTTCTCCCCCTCCTTCAGCATACAGCAGCATGCGCCGGAGGAGGGGGGATGGCGCAGCCCGATGGGTGGAGTCGCATTTGTGCACGGCACTGAAGTACCGTGCTGAAATCCAAAAGTCCACATGCGTGGGCTAGATGCAATAGGCTGCTTACCTTGAAAAGTGCAACTCTGTGGATTGTAGATATGCTGCCTTTGTGCGATAGGATGTGGTGAGTGAACTATGGATGGTGCGGGTGATAACTTTCACCATAAAAATTACAGAAAAGTATACAGTGAGGTGACATGTCAACACTGCTGGACAGCTTTCAGAGAGAACCTCATGTGGTGGTAAGTACTGCTTTCAATAGTGCAGGATAGACAAGGCTACACAGATATCGCCCCTATTGATGAATTGAGTCTAAAGGCAAATACTTGAAAGGTTTAGTGACTACTAAATGGCGGGATAGGGGAAATTCAGGGGTACGTCCACATGAAGAGTAAAGTCGTACCTCTGAGATCTTGAAGCCTCTTATGGGATGTTACCACGACCGTGAAGTTTACGAATATGCTGCATTGCATACATATTCGCAAAGCCCTCCTTAGTTTGTGTGGATTGGCTCGTGCAGTTATCATTCCTCAGATAGTAAACATGGTGTCCTATTTCGTGTGCTAGTAGAAATTCAAGTGTATATGCTCTTAAATCTGTAGCATTCCAGTTAGCGATAATACGATTCCCTTCTTTTGTCAGCTTCATTCCATATTCTAGTGCACTCTGCAGGTGAAGCTGGGTTTTAGAATATTTAACGGTATTTGGGATCTTGATCTGTAGATTAGATGGAAGCGCTCTTATCTCGATATATGGTTGAGGTACTCTAAAATATACTCCTTCAACATACATATTTTTATGAGTGCATGGTGCCAGTCCGATAGCATGAATACCTGTTTTGTCCTCTTCCGGAAACTCTTGCAGTGCTTGCTCCAAATCATCCTTTGAACAAGGGTAGAACCATTTATCAGTGTGTATTTCGCGTTGAAAAATTATAATTGTAGACATCACTATTCTGGTTGTTTCGTGCGATTAAAGTTAGCATCCATGTGAAATTATATCCAGAGGCAATACGCAATATGATCTATATTACCTTTTTTGATAATAAATCAAATCTGTAGGTGCAATACTCATTAGAAGCTGGATCGTATCCAGAAAATTCAATAATATTATCCGAATAAGACATGAAAACCAGTTCGTCTGGACAAATTTCAAAAACATCTGAAAATCCTGAGGATGTCAGCAACTGTAAGGAACAGAAGCCTTGGATCATTATGCCGAATTCACTATTGAGAACTGTCATATTCCTATTAGGACATATTCTGGGTATAGTATACATTTCAGGTTCCAGCGTGTTGATCAGATAGCCTTGTCCACCAGCGATGACAAAAATATAGTCTGGATGAGGACAAACGCAGATAGCATTACAGCTGTAACCTTCAGAATCAAATACTCCCCACCATTCGTATCCAGAGGAATGAGTGACCTGCAAGCACAAGTCTATATTGGAATAAGCCGCATTTCCTGGGCGGAAATGATATGGTGGAGGCGAAAAACCAGAAGGGTATTCGTAGTCTGGTAGATATTGATAATTCGCATGAAAATATTTATTTTCGATATATTTCATGATTGAAGTCGGCTTTACATATTTTCACAAGTTCTGTATCATTCAGACTTCTCTGTGCTTCGAGAGAGCATGTGATCTATGTAAGTATTCGTGATATTAAAACTTTCTCTATTGGGATGAGCACTCTTCGGTTTTAGGTTCAGCAAATTATTCTTGAAAACTGACTCTATTTGCTTAACATTTTAACACACGCCTATAGTAGCCTCACCCTAAACAGTTTCAATTTTCACCGCTGCTTCCTGGTATAAGTCATCTGAGTTAACACATAGTTAGCCAATCCAAAGTGTATGTGTATACTCTAGATGCGCAGGTAAACCCTGCCATTGATAGCAGTCAATGAATAGACCTCTATCTACATATAACATGTCGTTTGATGATGAAATGCTCGGGAAGATGATGTGATAGCACAAGATTGCTAGCATTATTGCGAACAATCTGAGAGACCATGAATACTTTTTCAACAAGAAACTCGTCTCCTACGCAAAATTACATTGTAACAATCCTATCCCTTATTTGTAGAGTATATCTATAGTTACATCACATAGGCAAACTATATCCAGTGACATTATTCCCTTCATCAAAGTATGCTCAATACGTATGGTAGTAAGTTACAATGTCTGATTATACCCTTTGAGATTGCAGATTAAACATCATTTTACGGACTAGCTAAAACACTTTCACTTGTCGTAGTGTATAAATGCCTTCGGCACCTCTCCCCGCGACTGTCGTCGCGACCCTCCCCTCGCCATTCGCTAGCGCTCATTAAGGGAGGGTAGGAGTACGAACTGCTTTGTAACAGGGATTTCCCACAATGGGGTAACGTTACCCCCTATGCAGAGATCGTGTAGCCCCCTTCAGGGGGCTTGTGATGTGTAGGCAATGTCTTTAGGCATTGCCGCAAATCCGGGAGGTTTACGGTGACGCCAGCCGCTTTTTGACCTCTCCCCGCGCATTTCGCCGCGACCCTCCCCTCGCCATTCGCTAGCGCTCATTAAGGGAGGGTGGGAGTGCGGGATGGGATGTGTGCGGGTTTTGTTGTATACGGCTAGATCG
>JAJZFJ010000147.1 GCA_021805395.1 bacterium | reverse complement strand
CAAAACTGGCCGAACAGAAGGGTGAACAGTCCACGCAGGAGAAATACCAGCAAGACGCTGACAAGGTGCAGACCAGTTTTCTCAACCGCTTTGTGAGGCCCGACAGCCTTGGGCTTTTTGATGTGCTGGACACTCCTTACGGCGCAGAAGACGGTACCATCCGTCCGAATCAGGTTTTTGCACTCAGCCTGGATTTCCCAGTAGTCCCAGCAGACCATACGGTGGCAGCATCCGTAATAGATGTTGTTGAGAGGCACCTGCTTACAGATTCAGGGTTGCGCACACTCTCTCCAGACGACCCTGCTTACCAGGGGAGATATGCCGGTGACCCAGCACAAAGAGATGGTGCATACCATCAGGGTACTGCATGGCCATGGCTTCTGGGAGCATTTGCCGAAGCTGTGTACCGGGTGACAAAAGATAGCAAGAGAGCACTGTCGGCACTAACGCCTCTTCAGCAGCAGCTTTCCACTTATGGTATGGGTACTCTTGCTGAGATCTTTGATGGCGATGCACCACAAAGGCCAAATGGCTGCATTGCACAAGCATGGAGTATTGCAGAGACGCTCCGAGTTTGGAAACTTTTGAACGGAGAAACAGAGCATGTCTAATTTGGAAACAGTTCGCGTACACCTCGATTTTCCATTGGAACAGGTAAAAAAACCAATTATATACCACCTGTCTGTCGATTATCATCTTATACCCAGCATTCGAAGGGCAAATATAGATCACAACACGGGCGGCACTATGGCTCTTGAAATTCAGGGGACTAACGACGACCTGAAAAGTGGTATGGAATATCTGGAAGGTTTGGGGATAACGGTAACCCCTGTTGGTAATGAATCTGCCTGGACAATCTAGCATATTGCTATCCCGTGTTAACCTTGCAATTCTTGCCCTCAGTGCGGTTGTTGTCGGCATGCACTGTCCACCCGTGTATGCTCAAAGCCGCAGCAGAGTTACCAGACGCGTCACTGCCCTCATGGGATTGCAAGGGAGGGTGCTGTGGATCGACGGCACTGCAAACCTCACCAGAACGGTGGATGTAAACGGCCATCCCACTGTGGAGAACTACACCACCACGCAGTCAGGGGTCGATTCCATTGTGAGGCACTGTGTTGCCGCGCATATCAACACCATTGTGGTGGATGTTAAGCCGATTTCAGGGCAGGTACTGTACAACAGCAGCATCGCTCCTCATCTAACCGAGTGGCAGGGCAGGGCTGTTCCGAATTTCGATATCCTTGCTGCATTTATAGCCGCAGGACACAAGGCAGGCTTGCAGGTGGATGCAAACATCAACCTGCTAAGCGAAGGACACAAGTACTACGGCATTGGGCCAGCTTATCAGCACCCAACCTGGCAGTCTATTGTGTACAGTCTGGACAGAGGCATCATCACCCCCACTGGAGCTCGTCTACCAATTGCCTGCGATGGTGAACCGGGGAATCCTGAGCGACCAATTCTGCTGGATAGCAATATCTCACTGCCAACTTCCGAGGAACAGAACGTTTTGGAACAGGAGATAACTCCTAATGAAGCTCCTATCGCTCCTTCTAACCAGCAACTGAATGTTGAGTTAGATGCATCCAATAAAGTTGTCGGATACGTCCAAAGCGGCATGCTTCAGGGAGAACTGATAAGCCCTCCCGATGAGGGGAGGCTGCTGAAAGTTACCCGTCCAACAGATATTCAGTGGGTACAGAACAATCTCACTCCTGGACTGCCGCTGCGCTTTGATATGCGTACGGAGATGGTGCCAATTGCCCAGGCTCCCAGTGAGCACGTAGCCTGTTTTGTCGATCCTCTTAATCAGGAAGTCCGTCAATACGAATTGAGCATGGTGCGGGAAATTGTGTCAAACTATGACATAGACGGTCTGGTGATGGACAGGTGCCGTGATGCAGACATTTTCAACGACTTCAGCCCACTGGAGAAATCAGGTTTTGAACAGTTCTTAGGTCGCCAGCTCACTAACTGGCCAGAAGATGTCCTCTACTTTTCACAACGGCCAGGAGCTGGATACAGGCGCGGTCCACTCTTCGATAAATGGCTGGAGTTCCGATCTACTGTTACCCGAAATATGGTACAGGATGTGGCTAAAACTGCTAGAGCCATCAAACCTGATCTGCAAATGGGGATCTATGTGGGCTCATGGTATCCCGGTTACTACATTGTTGGAGTTAACTGGGGAAGCAGATATACCAGCCTTCACTATGACTGGTTTGCCAAAGGCTACCGCAATACCGGGTACGCTGAATTCTTTAACTGGATATCACCCGGATGCTACTACCCAACCATCACCATGCAGGGTGCAGATGAAAAGGGCAAAGACCCCGAATCCACTGTTGAATACAACGTCCGACTTGCAGACCAGGCTGTAGCTGATGGTACATTTCTGTACCCAGGTATCCTCGTTCCAGATTATGAAGGTCATCCTGAAAGACTGGTGAAAGCAATGCAGACTGCTGCAGCCTACTCCGAAGGCTGGATGCTGTTTGATCTCTCATACATAAACGACTTCAAATGGTGGCCGTATCTGAATGCTGCTTTCCCTACCTCAGCAGCACCACCCAGCAGCTCCATCAGTCTGCAAAGCCAGATCCGCAGTGCACGAAGTTCTGCCTCCAACCCTCGATAGTGACGGGTGGATCTGACCCTAGACCAGTGAGCAGCCTCAACCTACGCGGGTGGTCAGAGAGTGAGACATTGCGGCTTTGCGTGCTACGCACCGAGCGTCCTTCGGACGCAACGAAGGCGCTTAGCTTTGCGATGGATATTGGATAGCTTCGTAGATACCAGCACCTTTTAACCCTTCCCCGCGAGTGTGTATTGCGCCCTTCCTGTTGCCGCGCGCTACGCTTGCTAATGAAGGGTAAGAGTCCTAACTGTGAAGTTGTAATGGGTGTTCTTGAAAACGATAGCAGGAGTCGCACTGTTCTGTCCACCCTCCTTAAGCGAACGCCCCGATGAGGGGGATGGCGTAGCTAAGGTAGGGTAAGAGTGTGGGTCGGGAGGTATGAGAATCGTATTTATACGGCTGTGCTGGACGGGTTAAAACAAGCCCCTGCCCAATTACACCCGCCTACGCGGGTGACGGAACGAGTTGCTTTGCAATGGTGACTTTCCCTCAATGGGGTAATGTTTTCCATAACAAATTCACCGTACAGTTTACAGTTTTGACATTTCGTCCAGGTAGGTAGACGGTTTGTCCACCTAAGTACCGTTTCACCCGGATATGGCATGAGCAATTATAGTGATTACACCATGAAGCGTAGAGTTCGGACCCTCATTTTTGTTTAGCAATAATGATCAGATTTCCGTGTCACAATAATATTTTCCTAAGAACTTGAAATGCTAGAAAAAATATGTTATAGTTACACGATCCTGGGATACTACTTGATCCTGGGAGGATTGATATGCGTAGATGGTTTATGCCACTGATGTTTGTTGTTTTCTTCAGTACTTTGTATATTAGTACTGCTCAATGTGCCACTGTCTCATTAACTTGTACGCCTTCAAATGGTGTTGCACTTTTGACTGTAAAAATGACTGCCAAAGTTACAACGACTTCACCATTGTCGAGTGTAACTAAAGTAGTTATTTACATAGATCCGGAAGGTAGTATTGTGGCAACACCTGTGCAAGTATTTCCCGTTTCATCTACTAATGCTCCTGGACCTGATGTTCCCGGAAATAACCCCGGTCCAGTAGGAACATCAGCATCATTAGCAGCAGACTCATATTCAATATATGCTTGGGCCCAAGGATATGATCCAGGTATAAATCAGAGAATTGAATGGTGGGCCGAAAGTAACATTGTTCCAGTTATTGTCACTCCAGCATCGCTCCCTGGCTCAGGCAATCCTGGTCCCGGAACTGTTTAAGTAAATATTGATACTATGATAAAAAATACAATTATAGTTTGAAAATAAATAAGGTGGATTTTATATGATCAAGATCGTTTTATATTCAATAAACAGTTTCTTTAGCATGGTAATACTTTGTCTAATAACCGTGTTTCCATGCAACGCTATGGATAATGCTTCACTAACAGATTCTCATTCTATACCATTTCATAACGCTTTGGAAATCAATGCCGGTAACAAATTGGTTCAACTGGATTATCACGAAATTGATTTGAATAGGTTGTGTAAAGTGCTTAGCTCTTCGGATTTAATATTGAAATGCGTTCCTGCTGCTCAAAATCAGAAGCTGCAAATGCACCTCACACATTATACTGTTAAGGATGTGATGGTTGCGATAGCAAAATTGATGCCTGGTGAATGGGTACATGGATCTACCACTAATTCAATCTACTTTGAAATGTCTGCACAAGCCTTGCGAGAGAGACATATCTGGTGGGGTCTGTTCATGCGTGCATGGAATGAAGGAATGCAATCCCGTGATGACCATCTTCTGAATGCTCTTAATAATCCATCTAAATACCTAGCAAAAACACGTTTATCGAATGACCTCATACAGGAAATTAGTGATTGTACGTCTATCATTCACTCTCTACCGGTATCCGTTAAAGATCAGATCGATGAAACTACAACAAGAGTGGGAGATTATGGCAGAGTATTTCACAAAGTAATTGGTCCATATAATGGCATAGCTGCTATAACATTAGATAGCTTTTCTTCACAACAGCAGAATATGATTTTTAATAAATTGAATGCCACTGATCAATCTATGGCTCATCATTCTCCATCCTCCTGTTTGATTTTCACTTACGGTTCGGGAATGATGTTTGTATATCTTGCGTTGCCGAATAACCAGATTGTTCCTATCTGGCAGATCCCATTTAACACTAAACAAGATAATGCTTTACAGAAAGCAGCCATGTCGCTTGATCAACATAGATTAGTCAGGTTAGTAAAAGAGGACTCACATCCACGCGAGCTATACAAAGAGCTTGTAAGTTATGCTACCAGCACGGTATGGAACGACCATCTTCCAAGTATTGAATATCACTTATATTATCATCTTTCAGATGCTCTTCATGGTGTATTTGGTCCATTAAGACGCTCGGAAAGGTTAGAATGGATTGAAGAACACACAGGGTTTCAGTATATATCAGATTACTATACACAGTCTGGTTCTATATTGAATAATAATTCTCATGTTCGGAAATGGAAGCATTCTCTGAAATATGAACTAGATCGAATGGCTAAACTGAATGATTGTAGTTATAGAGTAAATACCGATGGAATCTATTTGGTTCGAGATAACCGATGGTACAGGGATGATGAGCTGGAGGTACCTGATTCGTTGTTATCCCAGTGGATGTCTTTAATTCCATTTATTTACAGGCAATCAGCTGGAATTACTCATCTGCCTGATCTTCATAACACCGCATCAATCGAATCTGAAATACTTTTGAATATGCTTCACCATTTGAATCTTTTTCAAATTGAAAATGGATTGAGGCAATATATCCCTAATTCTCTGACTGAAAACACCAATCTGAGTCATCAATTCATTGAGCCCAGGCCATTTACTGCCTTGGCAAATGATGTATTTACAGAAAGTCTTCTTATAAAATTTATGAAATCGTTAAGTAGCAATGAATTGACTGAACTTCTCTCTCATAAATTGCCATTTAATCGTCTAACATATCCACAAAGAATGCTTGCCATCGAAGCAAGTCAGAATGCTCTATTCCTGCTGGGAGATCCGGATGCCCTGGATGGTTCGACTGTATGTGTGCAGACTCCCGATAGTGATATAATGACAGAGACTGCGGGATTAACTTCCGATAACCTGCCAATTTTTCTCTCTCCATTACAAGAGCTATCATTACGGGTTGCATTTCTAAACCCCATAGAAAACTCCAATTAGTTCTGTCAACTTTAGAAAAAAATGAATCTTTAACTCTTTAAGAAT
>JAJZFJ010000265.1 GCA_021805395.1 bacterium | reverse complement strand
CGTTGCGTTCACGAGCGTTTCCAATGTTCCATCTCCGCCATCTGCCAATGGTAGCACTATCCCTTCATGCCCTGAATCCCTAATTCCCTGGTGAATGGCGGCAGCAGCTTCAATAGAGGTGAGACATCCTTTGAATGCGTTCGGACAGATTAGTACCCTCAACTTTTCCCTCTCATTTCTTTACTAAAGCCGTGAATTCCAATTGTATATTTCGTAGTAATGTAAGACGGAGTTTTGAAATCAGTGATAGACAGGGTACATTATTGCACCATAACTTTACTTTTTATCAGAGGTTTATACAATGAAAACAGACACCACCAGCACCAAGCACATCCAGCAGTCTCCCTGTGCTTTTGTGCTTTTCGGCGCAACTGGAGATCTCACGAGAAGGAAGATTGTTCCTGCCCTTTTTTCGATCTACACCCAAAAACTGCTTCCAGAAGGTTTTGTGATTGTTCCATTTGCACGAAGAGATAAAAGTGATGAGGAGTACAGAAAAGATCTGTATGATGCGATTAAGCAGTTTGCACCCAAGCTGAATGTAGACGGCAAGGAGTGGGAAGAGTTTTCAAGCCGAATATTCTATGTTAAATCGGAGCTGAATGATCTGGAAGGGTACCACAGGCTTTCCAAACGGCTGAGTGAGCTTGATGAACAGTATAAGCTGCAGGGAAACAGGCTGTTCTATCTGGCAACACCTCCAGACAACTTTAGTGAAATTATTCAGATGCTGGGTGAATCCAAACTGAACAAGGTTGAGAAAGAGGGAAGCTGGCACAGGATTATTATCGAGAAGCCGTTTGGGGTTGACCTCAAGTCAGCGAGTGCTCTCAACAAAGAGCTGCAGGGTGTGTTCGATGAGAACCAGATCTATCGAATCGATCACTATCTGGGAAAAGAGACTGTTCAGAACATACTTGTGCTGCGGTTTGCAAATACCATCTTCGAGCCGTTATTCAACAAAAACTATGTGGACAGGGTGGAAATAACTGTTGCTGAGACACTTGGCATGGAGGGCAGAGGCAACTACTTCGAGCATGCAGGAATAACAAGGGATATCGTTGAGAATCATGCTCTGCAGGTGCTTACACTCATCGCTATGGAGCCGCCGATGTCGCTGGAAGCAGACGCTACCCGTGATGAAAAAGTGAAAGTGCTGAACTCAATAAGACCATTCAGTGCATCAGATGTGGCGCACTACACTGTGAGAGGGCAGTATGGTCCAGGCTCTATCCAGACAGCAGATGGCACTGAAAAGGCAGTGGGTTATCGGGAAGAACCTGGTGTGGATCCATGTTCAGATACAGAGACCTTTGCCGCTTTCCGATTTGCAATAGATAACTGGAGATGGCAGGGTGTGCCTTTTTATGTTCAGGCAGGCAAACGGATGAAAGAGCGGCTCACCGAAGTAAAAGTATTCTTCAAGCCTGTGCCCGAAGTTCTTTTTGCAAGAAGGTCATACGGCCAGCTTCAGCCCAACTGCCTCACATTAAGAATACAGCCCGATGAGGGAGCTACCCTGGATGTTTCCAGCAAAATTCCCGGACCCGAAATGCAGATACAGACGGTGAGCATGGAGGTTAAGTACGGCTCCTCTTTTGATGTGCCCATTAGAGATGCATACGAGAGACTGATAGTGGATGCCATTCGTGGAGATGCCGCACTCTTTGCCCGTAATGATGAGGTGGAGGCAGCATGGTCCCTTATCACGCCCATCCTGGAGGCATGGAGAGATCTATCGTGTCCACTTTTTCCTAACTACGAAGCAGGAAGCATGGGGCCGGATGCTGCCATAGACCTGCTCCGTAAAGGGTATGTGGGGCATCCAGGCGAGGCACATAGAGATTGACAGAGATTCGGATACATGCCTCAGCACCCGGACGGTGTGGAATAGTGGGCAACCCAACAGATATGTATGGCGGGTCAGTTATCTCCTGTTCCACCAGAGAGCGTGCTTATTGTGAAATTGAGAAGTGTGACGAACTCATACTTCAGAATGGCGAACTGATCAGAAAGATCGGATCTGCAGCAGACCTTGAAATGTGTGACGACAACGTTGATATAGCGCGGGCTGCCCTGAGATATTTCAAAATTGACCCTGCACAGCATCCATTCAAAATGTCGCTGTCTACCGAAATCCCTATGCGGGCAGGGCTTGCAGGGTCAACTGCAATGCTTGCAGCAATTGTAGGGGCGCTCTATAATTATCTTGATATGCCAGTGAACCTGTATGAACTTGCTGAGACAACCAGGAGAATTGAGGCTCACGAAATGCATATTGTATGTGGTTTGCAGGATCAGCACATGGCTGTGTTTGGTGGCATCAACTTTATGAATTTCGCAGGCAAAGAGATGCTGGAACAACGGCGTGATGAGCCTCTTGCAACCATTGAACCTTTAGCTGACCGCATAGCGATGCCACCGCTTCTGCTCGCACATACTGGCGTTCAACATCACTCGGGCACAGTGCACAAGTCTCCACGCCAGCGATGGCTTGATGGGGATACAGCAGTGAGAGAGAGCTATTCGAAAATTGCAAACCTTGCCGTCCGAGGAAAACGTGCTATCGTACAGGGAGATATAGAGCTGTTAGGTGAGCTTATGAATGAGAATCATTCCATTGTGGCAAGCCTCGGAGGCTCTGGAGAATCGAATGAAAAACTGATAGCCGCTGCAAGACAAGGCGGAGCCCTGGGAGCAAAACTGGCAGGCGCAGGTGGAGGGGGAACCATTATCTGCCTTCACCCGGATACTACGTATCTGGCTGGGTTTCTTATGGATGCAGGTGCAGACAGCGTTATGATCCCGCATCCATCAGATGGCATTATATGTAAGTATGCGTAATTGCACTATGTTTTGGCATAGGGTAATTGTCGATGTGTCTATAGCTGATCATAACAAAACAGGAGTAGTGTGAACAGTTTCGGGCTGCATAAGAAGGGAGATAGGTTTACATGACAGAGTATTTAAAATACATCCAGAGTGAACACATCCCCCACTGGCTTAAAGCACTCATTATTCTGGCAAGTTTTCTGATACTGGCGCTGATTGTACGGATTCTGGGATCAAGCATCATCCGTAAGGGCATAAAAGACCAGTCTACGCACACCGATTCGATCATTACAACTCTGCGTGGATTCCTATCCTGGGTTCTCGTCCTTGCAGGCATCTACTACTCCGTTTCCTCTCTTCCTGTTGTATACACAAACCCTCACTTAATCATCCTGCTTGCCAGGGCTCTGGATATCATAGCTATTATTGTTCTCACCTGGGCAGTACTCAGGTCTGTGAACCTGATGCTGGAATGGCATGCCCATCGCATCTCTGAATTCAGTGATGGCACAAAAGACATTACTCACCAGGCAAATACAATTCGTAAAGTGCTGGATATCATCATCATTGTTACCTCTGTGTTATACATCCTGCACACAAGTGGAGTAGATATCAGCCCGCTTCTCGCCAGTGGTGCGGTGGGAGGATTAGCCGTTGCTCTAGCAGCGCAGGATACACTCTCCAATCTTTTCGCGGGCTTCTATCTAGGTTTGGACAGGCCAATAAGAGAAGGCGATTTTATCCAGCTGGAGGGAGGACAACAGGGATATGTGACTGAGATAGGCTGGAGAAATACACGTGTGAGACTGCTTACCAACAATGTAGTGGTGATTCCAAATGCCAAGCTCAGCCAGAGTGTCTTCACGAACTTCTATCTGCCAGATCCTGATATGTCATTGAGTCTCTCTTGCGGAGTCTCCTATGATAGCGACCTTCAAAAAGTGGAAGATATTGTGCTGGATGTTGCAACACGAGTCCACCAGACGGTTACAGGAGCAGATACGGACTACAAACCTGTTGTGAGATGGAAAGAGTTTGGTGGATCCTCCATTAATTTCATCGTGATATTGAGAGTGAAGGAGTTTGGAGCGCAGTATGCCCTTCAGTCTGAGATGATAAAGGCTATCCATAAACGCTTTAATGAGGAGAATATCAATATTCCATTCCCAACTCAGACCGTGTATCTATACAATGAAGCCAATAACGGTGAAAGCTCTGGTATTTCCAGGTCTATAGAAGCAGCAGATACATCAGGTTCGTAAAACTGTATATGGTGGATTGTTGTGCAGGTGTTATAATTGGTACAGTGCGGTATTAATATTCTTCATTTATATAAGGGACAAGATGGCATACACTGATTTTCAGGATTTCCTTTCCAGGCTTGAGCGTGAAGGGGATTTGAAACGAATTGCACGAACTGTAGACACCGATCTTGAGATCACCGAAGTGTCGGACCGGGTGATGAAAATGCCGGGTGGGGGACCAGCTCTTCTGTTTGAGCATCCTGGAAACTGCGAGATGCCCCTTGCTATTAATGTATTCGGCTCTCGTAAAAGGATGTCGATGGCTTTGGGCGTAGATGATTTCGAGGAGATAGCTTGCGAAATCGAAAATCTCCTTAAGCCCGAGGTACCACGCGGCATGTTGAATGCAGCACGTGAGCTTCTTCCCAAACTGGCACTTTTGAGTAAATGTCCTCCTCGCTACCAAACCGGACCCGGAAGATGCCAGGAAGTTATAATGCAGGGGGAGCATGTAGACCTGGGTCATCTTCCCATATTGAAGTGCTGGCCACAAGATGGTGGAAAGTATATTACCTTGCCCCTGGTGTTCACACATGACCCAGAGACTGGCAAGCGCAATGTAGGAATGTACAGGGTGCAGGTGTACGACCGCTGTACTACCGGTATGCACTGGCAGCTGCACAAGGTGGGCGCCGAGCACATGCGGGGATACGCCGAGAAGCGACGTCCGATTGATGTTGCCATCGTACTTGGGGGTGATCCTGCACTCACATACTCTGCGACTGCACCTTTGCCAGCAGGCATTGATGAGATGCTTTTTGCAGGTTTTCTACGCAAAAAGCCCGTCACCCTGGTGCCTGCAATCACT
Organism: bacterium; assembly: GCA_021805395.1. Classification (GTDB taxonomy): domain Bacteria; phylum Armatimonadota; class Chthonomonadetes; order Chthonomonadales; family Chthonomonadaceae; genus JAJZFJ01. Next base: position 945 of record JAJZFJ010000265.1, on the reverse strand, counting down.
GTGGACATTCAGGTGCCAGAAGATGCCGAAATTGTGATTGAAGGTCGCATAGATCCGTCTGAACAAAGAATGGAAGGACCCTTTGGAGATCATACGGGTTACTATTCGCTGGCAGATATGTATCCTGTCCTTCATCTCACTGCTATCACACACAGGAAGAAAGCGATCTATCCTGCAACCATTGTGGGCAAGCCACCTATGGAGGATGGCTGGCTGGGTAAAGCAACTGAGCGCATATTCCTTCCCCTTGTTAAACTAACCCTGCCCGAAATTCTGGATATGAATCTTCCTGTAGAAGGTATTTTTCATAACATTGCCCTCATCAAAATAAGAAAACGCTACCCGGGTCATGCTTTCAAAGTGATGCATGCTCTATGGGGGCTTGGACAGATGATGTTTACCAAAATGATTATGATATTTGATGAAGATGTGGATGTACAGAACGTTGGAGAGTGTTTGTGGCGTCTTGGGAACAATATCGACCCTGAGCGCGATACCTGTGTAGTACGGGGTCCCGTTGACATGCTGGATCATGCATCCCGACTTCCGGGATATGGATCCAAAATCGGCTTCGATTGCACGCATAAGCTTGCTGGTGAAGGTTTCCAGAGGGAGTGGCCAGATGTTATCACCATGCGGGAGGATGTGATCCGAAAGGTGAATGGCATCTGGAAGGAGCTAGGGCTGTAACGTCGTTTGATCTTGCCAGGAAACGGGCTAATGGAGCAGGAATCATTGGAGTATCACAGCTAGACGGTGTGATGCGGTTAGGGTTGAGTGTTTGAAACTATGAATCAAGAAAGCCTATTTGACGATGAGTCGCAGCTTTTTGCAGATGGACCAGATGCACCACTTGCTGCGAGGATGCGCCCGCGCACTCTCGATGAGATGATTGGTCAAAAGCATCTGCTAGGTGCTGGAACGCTCCTCCGTAAATCCATTGAA
>JAJZFJ010000289.1 GCA_021805395.1 bacterium | reverse complement strand
TCAGAGATGCAGACAAAACTGCACCGTGCTGTTCTGGTTGGCATTCTTGTTTTGTACATTATTGCAGCTCTCTTGCACGCTTTCATGGTTCCAACAGGACAGACTGGCTACCAGGATGCACCGGATGAGGCAGCTCATATGAGCTATATCAAAACGCTATCAAATGGTCACCTGCCCACATACCGTGATATGCTGAAAGACCATACTGGGAAATCCTATGAATGGCACCAGCCTCCTCTCTACTATCTAATCTGTCTGCCTTTCGTTTCATTAGGTACCCATGGGGTTCGCTGCATTTCTATCATAATGGGAGAATGTACGCTCATACTCCTCTATATGGTAATGAGAGTAATGTTTCCGGATCAAGGAAATATTGCTCTTCTTACAACTGCATTTGCTGCGTTGCTGCCTGGTAATATTGCAATCACCTCAGCAGTTAATAACGATGTACTCATTGAATTACTATTCACAGCAGCTATCTTTGTACTTGCTTTAAGATTAAAGAGCGGGCCAACCACTTCTAATTCAGTTATCACTGGTATTGTTCTTGGGCTGGCACTATTAACAAAAGTGAACGCGATAATTCTCATCCCTGTCATTGCAGTTTGGTATTATAGATCCAGAGATTTGCAGAAACCGCTTACATCCTGCATTAAGCAGATCGGTTTGCTGTTCATAGCTGCACTTGTTGTATGTGGTTGGTGGTATGAACGAAATCTCATGCTCTATCATCAGTTTTATCCCACCAGTAAATTCAGCAAGGAGTTCCATTCCACAGCATTAGCGAGCAGTTTTATTTCTAAAATTGGTGTGGTTGGTTATTGGCAGCTTGTAACCAAAATGTCATTCCAGAGCTTCTGGGCAACATATGGCTCTCCTGAGTATGCTAAGTTAGGAATTCCACGGTATTTGCAGCCACAGATTTATGAAATTGCGCTCATAATCTGCGTAGTAAGCATCATTGGAATGACAAAACTACATATACAACGTACCAAGCTCTTCTCACCAAGCGAGCAAAGCTTTTTTCAAATGCTCATAACCATTATAGTGTTGGTGTTGCTAAGTTTTATTGTATTTTTGAATACATACTTCCAAACGCAGGGCAGATATCTGTATCCAGCACTTGCACCTATTGCAATATATATTTCATTTGGATGGGTCAGTGTATTTCCAATGAGATATAGAGCTCTCGCTTCACTATTTCTTGTGTTGTTCATGATAATGTTTTTGGTGATTTTCCTGACAGCAGTACATACCCAATCGATTGCTTCTTAAGGAGTTTTGTTGATGTCTGATGATAGCTTTCCGGAAAATACTCCGGATATAGAAGAGATTCTGTTTGACCTCTATTCAAATTTACCAGAGTTTGAAGTATGGCTGGATGAAAAGCAGAAGCTATCCAAAAGTATAATAGGATGTCATCTACAGAATGCAGAAGAGTATTTCGATTACATTGCAAACGAGCATCAGATTGTATTTCATCAAAGCACTGAATTCATAGTCAAATGGTTTGTCTATAGCGAATATCTCCGAACAACCGACACTTCGGAACAGGAAAGAGAGATCTTGCTAAGCTCCCTGCATCTCTTGAACGAATTTTTCAAATTAAAGGGATCCGGAATAGAAGCGGATTGGTTTTCACGGGTGATTGAAGATGATGAATATTACCAGTCAAGATTAAGTTCATATGGTGCCATGGAGAAATTGAATGAACAGGAGTGGAAAAACGCATTCGATATCTGGTGTGTTGAACTGAATGAGATGCTGGATTCCAAATGCCTTATGATTCCGAATTACATTGGAGACGGAATGACCTGGGGAAATACCATGGGATGGCGTGAAAAAACTCTAATGGATGAAGCAAACAGGATGTGGCAAAATATGCGAACTGAGATGATTGAGCTAGGGATGAGTTTTGAAGAGATGAGGCCAAGATTAGAAGGTGCATTCACGCGCTGGCTTGCAGAGCCGCAAGAGAAGCTTGATGGCTTATCTCCCTCACAAACAGTGGGATTGGAACGGATGGAACGAGAAGAGCAAGAGGGCGGTGAACAACCAGAACCAGATTTTGAGGAGGATGAATGGGAGCGATAACAACGCATCATAGAGAGACCATACTCGTTTTAGACTTTGGCGCACAGTATTCACAACTTATTGCGAGAAGAGTTCGTGAGAATGCTGTATACTGCGAAATTATGCCTGCAGAATCGCCTGTAGAGGAAATCGCTGCAAGGAGCCCTGTAGGCATAATCTTCTCCGGAGGTCCTTCAAGCGTTTATGCCGATGATGCCCCAAAAGTTGACAGAGATGTCTATACCCTGGGTGTTCCAATACTGGGAATATGCTATGGCCAACAACTTCTAGCACACGATTTGGGCGGCAATGTACAGGCTGGTGAAACTGGTGAATATGGCGATGCAACCATTACAATCTCAACTACAGACAAGGTATTTAATGCCCTGGGAACTCCTGGCGATGATATAGCATGCTGGATGAGCCATGGAGATAAGGTTTTGCAGCCTCCACAGGGATTTCATCTGGCCGCTTCAAATGCCAAAACCCCTGTCGCTGGGATGTTCGATCCAATCCGAAATTTCTATGGAGTACAGTTCCATCCAGAGGTTCAGCATACGCCTGGCGGAAAAGCTTTTCTTGCGGCATTCCTCAAAGAAGTATGTGGATGCAGGGGAGAATGGACACCAGGAAACATTATTCATGAATCCGTACTTCAAATTAGAGAAAAAGTTGGAAATGCAGAAGTTATTTGTGGGGTATCCGGCGGCATTGATAGCTGTTGTGTTGCGGCACTCATGCATCGGGCAATAGGTGACCAGCTTACATGTATTTTTGTGGACCATGGACTTTTGAGAAAAGGGGAAGCAGAACAGGTAAAAACTGATTTTGCAGCTGCATTTGGAATAAAACTCATCCATGTAGATGCTAGAGAAAGATTCATCAAAAAGCTGAGAGGGGTATCCGATCCGGAAACAAAACGGAAAATAATTGGTGAGGAGTTTGTGAGAGTTTTCGAAGCGGAGGCTGAAAAACTTTCAGACGCAAAATTTCTGGCTCAGGGAACGCTGTATCCAGATGTTATTGAGAGCGGTGGAAGCAAACACTCCAGCACCATTAAAACTCATCATAATGTTGGAGGTCTGCCCGAAGATATGTCGCTAGAAGTTATAGAACCTCTGCGTCTATTATTTAAGGATGAGGTTAGGGCACTAGCACTAGAAATGGGCGTAAACGAAGAAATTGTGTGGAGGCATCCATTCCCTGGCCCAGGATTAGCTATAAGGATTTTAGGAGAAGTTACCGAAGAAAAAATTGAGATCCTGCAAAATGCTGATGCAATATTTATTGAGGAGCTAAGATTGGCTGGTCTTTACAGAGAACAAAGCCAGTCACTAGCAGTATTACCATCAATAAAGACAGTAGGAGTGATGGGGGACAGCAGAACATATGCCTATCCGATCATTCTAAGATCCGTCACCACAGAAGATTTTATGACAGCCAGGTGGTCAAGGCTGCCTTATTCACTCCTGGAACGAGTTAGCACCAGAATCGTAAATGAAGTTAGCGGTGTTAACAGAGTAGTTTACGATATCAGTTCAAAGCCTCCAGCTACAATCGAATGGGAATAACCGAATCTGAGCAATATCTATCCACATAGAGTTGTCCCATATATAACTGAGACTGAAATATCTGCAGAGGTTGGAAGAATAGGGGATGAGGTAACAGCTCACTATTCCAATCTGGATGAACCTCTGCTAATTGTTGGAGTACTCAAAGGTGCCTCCCTGTTTCTTGCAGATCTGGTTAGGCATATAGACCGACCTTTGGAATATGACTTCGTAGCTGTGAGCTCTTATGGCAGTGCTACTGAGACCTCTGGAGAAGTTCGTGTGCTTAAAGACCTGGATATTCCAGTCGCTGGCAAACACGTACTGATAGTGGAAGACATACTTGATACAGGTTTAACACTAAGATTTAGTTACCTCATTGAGACACTTGAAGCCAGACATGCATTAAGCGTAGGAGTTTGTGTTCTACTCGATAAACCGGCACGTAGAAAGGTTGATATCAAACTTCAGCATCGAGGATTTTTGATTGAAGACAAGTTTGTTGTGGGCTATGGAATGGACTATGCTGAGCAGTATAGACATCTGCCTTTCATTGGGATTGTCGAATTTACAGATAGTGAAATATGAATCTTACCAAAAGAGGGAGTATATACAAAATTTACAATTTGTGATATAATACATATATTAGTTTCAGTTGTGCATAATCCTCGACTTCTAAACTGTTCCCACTATGACTAGTATTGCTACTACTCACTGGTATATCTACCGCAAAATTAAGTGTTACAGGGCAATTTAGAGCAGGCAAGTTGTTAGCATTCCTCCAACATTATTTACAAATTCTGTCTAAAAGACAGTAAATCACATTAGAGGTGAATACTTCCTATGGAAGAGAGTTTTAGTTTCAATATATCTGAACTTGAGAGCAAGAGTCTTAGTGATTTGCAAGATTTGGCTCGTGATCTTGGTGTCATGAATGGCACTTCACATGTGAGACGTGAAGAGCTTATCAGCCGTATTCTCTCATTGCAAACAGATAAAAATGGTTTAATTCAGGCTAAAGGAATACTCGAAATTCTTCCCGAAGGAATGGGTTTCTTAAGAAGATTCAATTTTTCTTCCAATTCAGAAGATATCTACGTATCCCAAACTCAAATTAAACGCTTTGTACTCAAGACAGGTGATGAAGTTGCTGGACTTGTAAGACCTCCAAAAGATTCTGAAAAGTATTTCGGACTGTTGCGCGTTGAGACTGTGAACGGAGTTGACCCTGAAGTCGCTAGAAACAGAATCAACTTTGATGATCTCACTCCAATTTACCCAAATGAACGTTTAGTTCTTGAGACTACCAGATCCGAGATGACTGGTAGAATTATGGATCTCATTAGCCCAATAGGTAAAGGGCAAAGAGGTATGATTGTTGCACAGCCAAAAGCTGGTAAAACAACCATACTTAAAACAATTGCAAATGCGGTAGCAACTAATCATCCTGAATGTATCCTTATTGTGCTATTAATCGATGAACGACCAGAGGAAGTGACTGACATTCGACGTAGTGTGAAAGGGGAAGTAATCAGTTCAACATTCGACGAAACGCCAGACAACCACATGCGAGTGGCAGATATGGTTCTGGAGCAGGCAAAGCGTTTAGCAGAGAGCCGCCGAGATGTTGTCATACTTATGGACAGCCTCACACGATATACCAGAGCTTCCAACCTCACAGTTAATCCAAGTGGAAGAACACTAGCTGGTGGTCTCGACCCTGCTGCCCTTTATAGACCGAAACGTTTCTTTGGAGCAGCCCGTAACATAGAAGAGGGTGGGAGCCTCACCATCATGGCTACTGCACTGGTTGAAACTGGCAGTAGAATGGATGATCTCATCTTTGAAGAGTATAAAGGAACAGGAAATATGGAGGTCGAGCTGGACAGAAGCCTGGCAGACAGACGTATTTTCCCAGCGATTACTCTGAAATCCAGCACCCGACATGATGAGTTACTCTATGATGAAGAAACATATAGACAGATCACTAAACTAAGGAAAGTACTGCTGCATGGTCTGGATCCCCTGGCTGCATCTGAGCTTCTTAAAGATAGACTGATGCATTCCAAATCTAACAAAGAGTTCCTAGCTATTGTGGAGAGAAGTCTTAAAAAAGATTCTGACTAATCAGACTCCATACTGGAGAGTGTCGTGAGTGATTTTGACGGACTGTTCGATGGATGGCATAATGATCCCGAACAGAACAAACCAATAGACCGAGAAAAAATAGAAGATGTACCTCTTCGTGAAAAAGAGGTGCATGTTGTTAATATCTATGAGGCAATCTCGGAAGCTCTTGATGGAAGTGGCAGAACTACAGAGTTTTTTGTTCTCCTTAAAGATAATTCTGGAAGACAGCTACGTATCTCAATTGTTAAAGAGATGGCTCATGCAATTTACATTGCACATCGCAGAATTAGACCTGATCGGCCTCTTACCCATGACCTGTTCTTCAATGTTGTGGAAAAGCTTGGGGGCAGAATTGAACGTGTAATAGTTGATGACCTCCTTCAATCCACTTTCTACGCAAGAATAATTATTCAAAAAGGTGATGAGACAATTGAAATGGATGCTCGTCCCAGTGATGCAATTGCACTGGCATTAAGAAGCAGAGCCCCAATCTATGTGGCTGATCAGGTATTGGCAATTTCTGAAAACGAAGATCTGTCCGAATAGGTTTTCCTGAGAATATCCCTGATATTTAGGCTATACTATAATTAAAGTATGGAACAAGGCATTGCCAGCTAAAATGCTAACAGTTGAAAATGCAATTGATTGTTTTACTTCCTCATTTTGCTATTTAAGGTCATTCAATTATCCTTATATCGAGGATTCATGCGATGGCATCACTGTTATGCATGACAATCCGTTAAGGGGCGAGAAATCCAGAACTTCCGAAATCGTAATTAAACCAAGTATAGAGCCTCAGCGTATTCATCAAATGGTAGCTGGTTTTCATTCTCATCCTCGCATACTCCTATCAGCATTCTCCTTAACATCTGAAGAAACCCTCCAATTAAAAAGTCAATACAAAGGCTACGGTTACAGACTCTTAAGAACCCTGCCAATGTTTCAATGCAGTTCCTTGTCAGAATATACGAATGTCCTAAACTATAACTGTGTAGAGGTTTTTAGCACTGAACAAGCTGAAATGTTAAAACAGGCACTTGGACATACATTGGTAAAATGTGGTGAGAATGGCATCCTTGACTCCAAGATAAAAATATTTTATGTCGAGTTAGATGGGGCTGTAGTCGGTTGGGTCCGTTCAATCAGATGTTACAGAAATATCTCCTACATTTCAGATGTGAATGTATTGCCTGAATATAGAAGACGAGGAATAGGAACAGCTTTGATGCATGCGCTTGTCAATTCTAATTATTCCGACGGATTCCTGTACAGTGTACTACTGGCAACTTCTGCGGGATCAAAATTATACCAGTCAACTGGTTTCAAGGAAATTGCAATGCTTCAGATGTTCGCGCTAAATAAAGCCTACAAATAGTCAATAAGTAGAGTGATTGAGAGTTGAGGCCGAGGTAACGTTTAGAGATCAAGATATTACCATAACATATATTATCGGACGTTATTGCTGTACGTATTTCTCATCCTATGCATCCAAAAATGTGTACGGAAAACCTATACCCGCATCAATGCTGCCATATCTACAACCCTATCACTGCAACCTTTCATATCTATATTATCCCTAACTCTACATCCATACCTTGCTATTGATGTCGAATTTCGTCACATCCACTCAGTGTGCGTGCCTGTTTGTGTTGGAAAGTTTTGCTGGCAGTAAAACAAAATGGCTTATTCAAAATTGAATAAGCCATCCGGAAGTATTAACTTGTGCTAAGAATCAGACGTTGGAATGAATGATTGCTGACTTATCTGGAACCATAGACTGAGCAGACTGGATCTGTTCAAGTTTACAGTTGATGTCATGGAGCACATCAGTTACATCTCTAGCTGTCAGGGTGACAATATTACGCCTGTTACGTCTATTCACCGCTATCGCTAGCCCAACTACGCTTAGCAGCGTCGCTACACATGTAGTAACGATGATTGCAGTGTTATTCTGTTTTTCTTCCATATAAGTGTGCATCTATTCGCCTAGCCCAAATCGTACACATTTCCACCATCGTCTGGTGTAGCACTGAAGATGCGTTTCACAAATGAGATAAGTTCCATTGGATTGAATGGTTTGGTGAGATAACAGTCTACGCCACTTGTCCAGCCTCTGAACACGTCCTGATCCTGTGCCTTTGCAGTAAGCATTATGACAGGTAGTTCTCGAGTTGCCGGGTCTTTACGCAGACGCTGTAATACCTCAAAACCATCCATGTAGGGCATCATAACATCTAGCACTACCAGGTCTGGTTTTTCACTCTCAATCTTCTCAAGAGCTTGTTTTCCATCGAATGCTGTAACAACCTCATATCCTGCACGCTGTAAGTTGACCTGAACTAGTCGAACAATCGAAGGTTCATCATCCACTGCCAGTATCTTTTTGGGCATTGCTCTTGTCCTCAGTTAGCGGATTTTATCCGCCTTTGTATTCCATGTGTTGAGACATATTTAGATGCAAAGAAATACGTCTATTCTCAGTCTAACACTTCTCAATCACCGTGATTATAGCACACACTAGGTACTCTGTCAATTACAATCGTTCATAGACACCCATTACATGCTCTAGGAATGGGTGTCCTTGAAGATTGCCTCATATCTTAGGTCCAGGTTCTTGACTGCCATTGTTTCATCCAGTCTGGATACCGGTGTGATGTGAGGAGCTGTCAGAAGCAGTTCTGGATCTTCTTCTGCCTCCTTGGCTATCTTTATCATCACATCAATGAAATGGTCAATCGTCTGCTTTCCTTCAGTCTCTGTGGGCTCTATCATTAGCGCTTCAGGAACGATCAAAGGAAAGTAGTTTGTAGGAGGATGAATTCCATAATCCATCAACCTTTTTGAGATGTCCAGTGCTCTCACCCCATGCTGCTGTTTCTGCTTGCTTGCACTTATTACGACTTCGTGCATACATGGCTGATTACCAAACGCTACATCGTAGTACTCACTCAGACGGGATCGTATGTAGTTCGCATTTATGACTGCATTTTCGCCAACAGACCGCAAACCCTCAGGGCCTAATGTTCTTATGTATGTATAAGCTCTTACGGCAATGAGAAATGCGCCATAGAATGAGTGAATCCTCCCTATGGATTGTGGACGGTTCTCATCCAGGATATATCCCCCATTCTCTCCATCTAGCCGCACAACGGGTGTAGGCAGATAGGGTTCAAGACAGCTTTTTACACTGACTGCACCACATCCTGGTCCACCACCGCCATGCGGCGTACTGAAGGTTTTGTGGAGATTGAAGTGCATCACGTCGAAGCCCATGTCACCTGGTCTGGTCAAACCTAACATGGCATTCATATTGGCACCATCACAGTATACCAAACCACCAGCCTCATGAACCATCTTGCAGATTTCCACGATGTCCACTTCAAACAGTCCCACAGTGTTGGGATTTGTCAGCATGAGAGCAGCTGTTTTAGGACCTAAAGCAGATTTTAATGCTGAAAGGTCGGTGCATCCTTTGCTGTCTGAGGGAATGGAGCGCACCTTAAACCCACATCTCGCTGCACTGGCAGGATTGGTGCCGTGCGCTGAATCTGGGATTACAACCTCATTTCTTCCTGTTTCGCCCCGGTCTGCATGATAAGCTTTTATCATCATCATGGAGAGCAGCTCCCCATGAGCGCCGGCTGATGGCTGGATAGTAGTGGCATCCATTCCGCAGATAGTGGCCAGTATATCCTGAAGTTGAACTATCAGCTCCAGGGCTCCCTGCACAGTCTCAACAGGCTGCAGAGGATGCAGGGAAGCAAATCCTGGCAGCGCTGCTGTTCGTTCATTAATGCGGGGATTATACTTCATTGTACAGGATCCGAGAGGATAGAAACCCAGATCTATTCCATAGTTCTTATGGGACAGGTGTGTGAAGTGCCTCATAACGTCCAGCTCAGATACCTCAGGAAGGGGAAGATTGGACCTTAGATTAGCGCTGCCAAGCAGATCCCCTATCTCCTTATCAGACAGGTTGCACTTGGGACCATTCACACCAGTTCTGCCCTCTCTGCTGAGTTCAAAAATGAGAGGTTCTAACATAGTCATATTCTTGCCTCCTTGTCAACGATTGTTCTCATTGAGTCAACAAGAAGCTGAATATCCTCTTCACTACGTGTTTCCGTAACACAAAACAGCATGCAGTCGCTCATGTCGGTATAATACTTTCCAAGTGGCAGTCCACCAATCACTCCAAGCTCAACTAATAATTTAGACGTTTTCTCCGGTGATATCGGCAGCTTTAGCACAAACTCTTTGAAGTATCGCTGATCTGGAAATTTCATGCTTACTCCAGGAATTTTGCAAAGCGCATCAGCCGTATTATGGGCATTGAGAAGGCTTGCCGCTGCTACCTGTCTCAACCCGTGTTTGCCCAATGCTGAAAGATGAATTGTAGTGCATAGTGCCAGCAGAGACTGATTGGTGCATATGTTACTGGTAGCCTTCTCTCGCCTGATATCCTGTTCGCGTGTGCGCAAGGTCATGGTGTACCCTCTGCGTCCCTGAAGGTCCTGTGTTGCCCCTACAATCCTTCCTGGAAAACTGCGAACATATTTCTTCTTGCATGCGAAAAATCCAAGAAGCGGCCCGCCGAATGCTGGAGCATTCCCCAGGCTCTGCCCCTCGCCCACTACAATGTCTGCATCGTAATCTGAAGGAGGCTTCAGCAGTGCTAGAGATACGGGATCAACAGAAACTACCAGCATAGCTCCAATACGATGTGTATACTCCGAGATGGCAGCTAGATCTTCAACTCGGCCAAAGAAATCAGGATTTTGGCAGATCACACAAGCGACAGTACTGCTATCCACATCATTGAGGTTTTCAGCGTCAATCTCGATATAATTGTCTTCGGTGGTGTTGAGATATGTCTGGTTAACCTGTCTGTAGTGAGGATGTACGTTCTTGAGTACAACCACCGTACTGCGACCTGTTATGCTGACAGACATGAGTGCAGCTTCTGCAAGACCTGTTGCAGCATCATACATGGATGCATTTGAAAGATCCATACCTGTTAATGCGCACACGAAGGTTTGGAACTCATAGATAGCCTGAAGCATTCCCTGACTCATCTCAGGCTGATATGGAGTATACGCTGTGCAAAACTCTCCGCGTGATGCCAGTGCCCCTATAACTGCTGGCCGGAAATGGTCGTATATGCCTGCTCCCAGGAAACACGGATAGTCGTCCATACTGATGTTTCGTGCAGATAATTTTGACAGGTATCTGTATAGACTATTCTCGTCCAGTGATTTCGGTACATCCAGAAGCTCATGCAGTCTAACATCTTCTGGAATAGGTAGTAGTTCTGAAAAGCTCCCCGTTCCAATTGCGGCAAGCATTTCTTTTCGATCAATATCTGTATTACTCACATATCCCACAGAATTAATGTCCTCCCTGTGCTGTGAACTCTTCGTAATCTTTGGCATTCATTAGAGTGACGAGCTCTGCAGGATCAGAGATTCGGATTTTTATCAGCCAACCCTTACCATATGGGTCTTCATTCACAGTCTCTGTGGAATTGAGTATCTCAGAATTGGTCTCGACCACTTCTCCTGAGATTGGGGAATATAGTTCTGAAACCGCTTTCACAGACTCAACTTCTCCAAATTGCGAATTGAGTGTTAGCATTCGTCCTGGCTCCGGCAGATCTAGATAGGTCACATCGCCCAGTTCAGCCTGGGCATGGTCTGAGATACCAATTGTAGCAGTCTCACCATTAACACTAACCCATTCATGAGATTTGCTGAATTTAAGACCTTCGGGAATTGCTGTCATCTGTTATTAACTCTCCTATGATTTAGATTAGTGTTGAGGCAATAGATTTTTGCGAAGCGTGACGGTAGCCTCAATAATCCTGTCACGTATGGGAATGTGCACAAGAGTTCCCGTCTTCGTTTTGTCAGTCTGGATATATGCCATACCTATACCGGTTTGACGGATGGGTGAAAACGCTCCACTGGTTATTGTGCCAATTTCCAGGCCGTCAGACGTCACATTATACCCCTGCCTTGGCTGTAGTCTTTCAGCACATACCAGACCAACCAGTTTGCGTCTCGGACCCTGCTCAAGTACTTTCTCGATCCGATCTTTGCCTAGGAAAGTACCTTTATTCATTTTCACCACCCACATTAATCCAGATTCTACTGGAGTGGTGCTGTCATCAATCTCATGACCATAAAGAGGATATCCGGCCTCAACTCTTAAGGTATCGCGAGCACCTAATCCACAGGGCATCACACCATTTTCCATCAGCATATTCCAAACATCTGAGGCGGATTCAGCGGGGAGTATGATCTCAAGTCCGTCCTCACCTGTATAGCCAGTTCGACAAAATGTTGTTGCGATATTCTCTATAGTTCCCTCGATCCACTGAAATCGTTTCAGATCAGAAATGTTAATCTCGGGTGCCATTGTGGACAGAATTGTTACAGCCTGAGGACCCTGAATGGCGATCATAGCGGTTTCAAGTGTATGATCAACAAGTTTGCACTGGCTGGGCACATGCTCAGAAATCCAGTTAAAATCCCTCTCTGCGTTTGAAGCATTCACAACCAGCAGAAAATCATCCGTTCCTCTTTTGTAGATTATGATATCATCAATAATTCCACCGGAAGGATTCATTAGTAAAGAATATTGTGCATCTCCTGCATTCAAACTTGAGACATCATTGGGTGTAATGAACTGAAGCGCTTCTTCAGATCCTGCACCAACAAGGGTAAACCTTCCCATATGACTTATATCGAATGCCCCAGAGTTAGTTCGCACTGCCATCGTTTCCTCTAGAATTCCAGTGTACATAACTGGTAATGACCAGGAAGCAAACGACACCATCCGACCTTTCAGGTTGATATGGTTCTGATAAAGTGCGGTGGTTTTATCAATTGCAGACACTTTTTACTCCTAGAGTTTTTATTTCCATTTGGATTTTATAATATATATTCTTACGAACCAGAATCCGTCTTATCTCAGCTTTGCAGGTAAACGCTCGAGATTAAAGACCAGGCTGAACTGTCTTTTACACTAATCACCTAAGTATGCTTTGCGAACAGCATCATTTGCAAGGAGTTCGCTGGATGAGTCATGTAAAATCACTTCACCCGTTTCAAGTACATATCCCCTGTTCGCAAGTTTTAGGGCCTGGTTTGCATTCTGTTCAACTAGAAGAATAGTCACTCCTTTAAGGTTAATATCCTTGATGATTCGGAAAATGGTCTGAACCAGAAATGGTGCAAGCCCCAGTGAGGGCTCATCCAGCATAAGGAGACGTGGTCGGGACATGAGTGCACGCGCAATTGCCAGCATCTGCTGTTCGCCGCCCGAAAGTGTGCCGGCAGGCTGCTTCTCTCTCTCCTTCAAACGTGGGAATGTATGGTACATCTCTTCGATGTCATTCGAGACCTCACTTTTACTGCATTTTCGTGAGTATGCACCTAATTTAAGATTTTCATGAACAGTCATCGCAGGGAATACTCTTCTTCCTTCTGGCGATTGACTGATACCAAGCCTGACGATTTCATGAGCTGAACTTCTGTGAATAGGATTGCCATTAAAGCTGATCTCTCCCGATGCAGGTTTTACCAGTCCTGAAATCGACCGGATAGTTGAAGATTTTCCAGCGCCGTTAGCTCCAATTAAGGTTACTATTTCCCCTTCGGACACCTCTAGAGACACGTTAACCAGGGCATGAATAGCACCGTAGTAGACGTTGACGTTCGAAACTTTTAGCATTACTCTGCTTCTCCCGATGAAACACTATCTATGGTAACTGCCCCAATTGTGTCTGGATGATAAAGCTGTTCCACGTCAAGCTTTTCACTTTCGGTTTCGTTTTCCGCATTCTCTTCTCCCAAATAGGCAGCAATTACTTTGGGATCCGATTTGATTTCATCAGGCTTTCCTTCAGCAATGATCTTTCCATAGTCAAGAACGTATATTCGCTCACATACCCCCATTACCAGTTTCATATCATGTTCAATGAGAAGCACAGTTAAACCAAATTCATCACGTATCTGGCGGATCAGATCCATCAGCTCAGTTTTCTCTTGTGGATTCATTCCAGCAGCAGGCTCGTCTAGCAAAAGAATAGATGGTGAAGTTGCAAGTGCTCTCACAATCTCAAGTCTTCTCTGATCACCGTAAGGGAGGTTAGATGCTAACGCATTTTCGTATTTAAGAAGATTGAACCTGTCTAAAAGCCTTCTTCCATTTGTCACCACCTCATACTCTTCTTGTACCACGCGGGGAGTTCTGAATAGTGCATCGATCACACTCGTTCGTCGACGGAGATAACTTCCTATGCAAACGTTCTCAAGAACTGTGAGACCACGGAAAAGACGAATATTCTGAAACGTACGAGCAATTCCAGTACTGGCAAAGGAATGGGGTTTCAATGGAGTGAGGTTCTTTTGAGTTCTGATTGAATAGACTGCAGCCCAAACTCCTCCAAGTAATCCAAAAATGTCGACAAGGAAGCGCACTGCCTGAATCTGATCTTTGGAGGAAGTGATGGGGATGCTCGACGTAACAATAATCTGTCCGATGATTATGCCGGTGACTACTCCCACAAAAGCATCACGAATAAACAGTATGGTTCGACGGAGAAAGCTTGCAGTTCTAACACCTGCGAGCATTGTGCTATTAAAATGGACCGTCCCGGAAGTCGGCGAATACACTCCCGTAAGCAGATTAAAAAGTGTTGTTTTTCCTGCTCCGTTCGGCCCGATCAATCCCACAAGATCACCGTCTTCCAGCTTGATGTTCACATCGTTTACTGCTAGTAACCCACCAAAGCGTCTTGTGAGGTGCGATACATCAAGAACAGTTTGTACTGTTCTATATGGTAGACTTGAGTGATCAGTAGATGTATTAGGACTCAAGTCATTATCCAGGCCTGCTAGTTTTCTACGCAAGAACCTGATTTCTGATTTTCCGAATACACCTTCCGGTCTTAGAATCATCATCACAACCAGCATTAAGGCATATAATACCAATCGGTACTGGTCAGCAAGCCCCAGCTTCATCTGTATTGGCTTCAGGGCTTCAGGAAGCAGCGTGAGGACAATTGCGGCAATCGTCGCTCCACTAATACTTCCGCTTCCACCCAGCACAACCATAATGACGTAGTTCATGGATTGTACAAAGCTGAATGTGGCAGGTGCAAATGGTTCTGCATGAGCGAATAGAGCACCGCCTAATCCAGCAAAAAACGAACTTAGGAAGAATGCTGTTATCTTGGTTCTGGTGGTATCCACGCCCATTGCTTCGGAGGCTATTTCATCCTCTCTCACAGACATAAATGCCAATCCCTGGAGTGAGAACTTAAGGTTTCGGGACATCCAGATCACAACAAATGCAGAACCGAAAACAAACGCATAATTCGCCATATGTGGAACGGAGTAGTAGCCGGAGTAACCACTAAATCCTGTTGCACCACCCAAGAGATCGAGCTTTGGACTGATACTGGCCGAGTTGGTGATTAATATCCTGACGATTTCACCAAAACCCAAAGTAACTATCGCAAGATAATCGCCTCTCAATCGCAAACTTGGGATGCCGACTATCAGTCCACATATTGCCGCTGATAAGCCACCAACACACATTGCGATAAAAAGCCACCAGTCAGGTGGTGTGTGAAGATGGGAAAACTTCATCTCAGCCAGGTAGGTAACAGAGGCACCCACATATGCCCCTATGGCCATGAAGCCAGCATGACCGATTGAAAACTGCCCAGTGAGACCGTTCACAATGTTGAGACTCACTGCCATTATGATTGCAATTCCACACTGCAGTATAAGATCCGAAATATACCCGTTTAACTTGTGCTGTAGAAAGTTCAACAATAATAGTGCAACAATAAAGACTGCCAGGAATGCTGCATTACGTGCTAAATGCATCATCCTGGATTCTCGAACCTGAGCGTGTGGACCAGGATTTGATGTAATGTTGGGTTGTGCCATATTACACTTTCTCCTGTGCTGTTTTGCCAAGAATTCCAGACGGCCGAAGTAGCAGAACCGCTATCAGAATGACAAATGCTACAGCATTTTTGAAATCGCTAAAGATGGATGCTCCGGTATATGTCTCAGCTAATCCCATTAAGAGAGCACCAACTATTGCTCCATCAACCCTCCCTATCCCGCCAAGTACAGCTGCGATAAATGCTTTAAGGCCAAGTGTAATGCCTATATTTGTATCAAACTGAACACCATCAACCATATGATTCAAAAATCCGCCAGCTCCAGCTAGCCCTGCTCCCAGTAGAAAAGTGAAACCCACTACCTTGTCTGTGGGAATGCCCATTAACGCTGCTGCATCCTTATCCTGTGACACTGCACGAATAGCCCTCCCGATTGACGTGGCTTTTATCACAAACACTAACGCTGCAGCAAGTACCACAGAAGCAACGAGCACTATCAATGGCGCAACACTCTGATTAATGCCTTTAACCTGAGCAATATGTGGTGATACTCCAAACGAAGCTGCACCCTGATTTTCAAGGAGCAGAGACATGCCAATGGCTGTTATAAGAGCAGTGAGTCTGTCATTTGTGGGTTTGATGCGAGGTGCCAGCATCCTGAAAAGCTTCTTCAGCACAACCAGCATCACTGCAAAGGAGATGGCAAAAACAATCAGGTAGATGGCAACTGCTGGAAGTACAGATCTTGCAGCCAGGTATTTGCCAAGAAATGCATCAACATAGAAAGCTGAGATAATCGACCATGGTACTGCATCAGCAGAACTCAGCCCATTCCTCAACGGTCTATATGCCAGTCGCTCTATGAACAGTCCTAATAACGCACAACCTATAATACTGAGAACGATGCCGCAAATACCTTGAATCCATGGAGACGATGATGCAAACCAAACAGTAACGGAGAAGAAGCCAATATAAGCTCCGACCATATACACATCGCCATGAGCAAAGTTAATAAACTGAAGCACGCCATAGACAAGTGTGTATCCAATTGCAATGAGTGCATATACCCCACCCAACTCTATTCCGCTCAGTGTGAGACGCCAGAACACGGATGGGGCATGGCTTAAGACATGTACAAGAGAAGCCAGTACAGATGAGATATGTGACATTTAGGTTAGACTGTCCCGTTTCTACTTAGCAAGCGGGACGTTAGGATTTGCGATTTTACAGTCTAGCTTAAATTGCCCGTTTACGATTTTAATAATCACTGCAGGTTTATCGGCATTGCGTTGAGCATTTATTGTGATATTACCGGTAACACCAGGAAAATCTTTTATTGTCGATATTGCCTGCCTGATATCGTCTGGTGACAGGCTCTTGGCTCTCTTCATGGCAGCATAGAGAAGATTAGCCGAGTCGTATCCCAAGGCAGCAAGAGAATCTGGTTCGTGGTTATATGCAGCTTTGTAAGTTTTAACAAAGTTCTGAACAACAGGATTTGGATCATCCATTGCAAGGTGATCTGAAAAATAGCAGCCGTTAATCGCAGAGCCACCATTTTTAATCAGATCTGGTGAATCCCAGCCATCTCCACCTACCAATGGACAAGTTATTCCCATGCCTCTTGCCTGCTTTGCAATAGCTGCTACCTCATTATAGTAACCAGGTATAAGAATACATTGTGGCTTTGCCTGCTGTATAGCGGTTAGTGCACCCTGATAGTTTGTATCAGATGCTCCATACCCTTTTTGGATTACGATTGTTCCACCCATTGCCGTAAATGCCTGGATAAAGTTCTTGGTGAACCCCAAACTGTAGTCGTTATCTGTGTTAGTGAAAACAGCAACTCTGGTCATACCTAGTTTGTCGTGTATGAATCTTGCATCCACAGCTGCTTGAAACGGGTCTATGAAACAAACTCGAAAGATGTCATTCCCAATCTCTGTCACTTTGGTATTTGTCGATGAAGGAGAGATCATTGGAATACCATTCTGTTGACAGACTTTACCTCCAGCGAGACTACAGCTACTTGCAACTTCCCCAAGGATGGATATAACATGATCCTCATCAATCAGCTTGGTTACAGCGGTTCCAGCATTTGTTGGAAGTCCCTGATCGTCCTCAACAAATACATGCACTGGTCTTCCATTTATTCCGCCTGCCGCATTAAGCTGATTTGTTGCGAGCTCGATACCATTGTCCGTTGATGTACCAAAAGTTGCCTGCTGTCCAGTAAGAGATCCATATTCCCCTACCAGAATAGCATTTGACGGTATTGCAGAAGAACCTGAGGTTTTAGCAGGACTCTTGCATCCAGCCAGCCCCAATGTTACCAGCACGATTGCTCCTGCCACACTGAATTTAAATTGGTTCGATTTCACGCTATTCACTCTCCCTAATAGATTGTATCTCTCAAAGCTGATGCTGCCTGTATGTGCTGCGGACCTATGCCACAACACCCTCCAACAACGGAAGCACCAAAACTCCATAACTGCATACAGTTAGTGGAAAAATCTGCTGGTGATACCTGGTATTGAAGATGACCATCTACACTGATGGAGGGAATCCCGCCTGCTGGTTGAAAAATGCTAGGTCTATGATATACCGAAGTCGTTCTTTTTACAAGCTCTTCAAAGTTATTCTTTGCCACACCACAATTTGCACCTAATGCGCCTACATTCAATCTTCCTATGGTTTCCACGAACTGTTCCACGCTGGTACCATCTGCCATAACACAGTCGGCATTGAAAAAACCGGTCACAAATATCCTGTTTCTGTTGAGTTCACCCAGAATATCAATTGCTTCAATGGTCTGGCTTAAATTGGTGCATGTCTCCACAAGTAAGATTAGCCCATCGTATTTTGAATCGGTCAAAATTTCAGCCAATCTACTTTTTTGTTGTAAAAGCTGGCCTGGGTGAACTGATATCATGACCGCAATCGATTTAGTACAGTTATTCACAGTTGAGTATGCGATCCGGATTCCCTGTTCAACCAGAGAGTTCATTTCAGAGGAAGTGAAGCCGCCAAAGCTGTTACACGTGATTAAATCTGCACCCGCTGCAATATATTCGCTGTGGATCTCGTGAACATGGGCTGTGTATTCGGTGTTCGCCTCAAGAATTCTATCCCTGGAAACCCCTCTTTTGATTAGCTCCGTACCTATTCCCCCATCTGCTAACAGCTTTTTACCCGAAATGAGTGCCTCACACAAATCTGAAGAATGAAATAGAGGCATAAGCTTATCTGTTCTCACATATTGCAGTTAGAAGTGCTGCAAAACTTACCATCCCAACTAGTCCGCCTTCAGAATTCACCACGGGGCATAGATCCAGACCTTGAGTTGAAACTAATTCGATAGCTCTTGTAAAAGTGTCGCTTTCCAGCACCGAACGAACTTCAAGTAAGTATAAGGCAACAGTTTCATCAGCGATATTTATCTCAGAGTGATCTTTGGAGGAAGCTGTAGAAAGCTTCATCTGAATTGATCTTGAGGAGATAATACCAATTAACTTATCGTCCGAGACAACTGGAATACAGCTAACCTGGTATATTTCCAGCATATCCAGTGCTTGTATTAAAGCAGTCTCAGGAGATATGGTCACGAGGTGGGTTCGCATTATCGTGCTTATAGACATCACGAACATTAGAATAGCATATTTACAGGTGTTTATGAATCACAAATGTTACATTCTTCTATAGGCAAAATGATTACTTTATATACTTCGCGGCATTCACAACCGATGAAGGAACCCTGTATAGCCCTAATACAAAGCTCTTCCTGAGAATATGGTTAAATTCCGATACTCTGAATTTGGATGTCACAAGCTGTGGATACTGTTTAACCCACCATCCCTCTTTCCATCTTCCATCAAGAATAAGTATATAACTGGGTCTGCCATGTGCCTCCCAAAATGTATTCCTGTAATTGCATAAACCATGCATCACATTCACACACCTTAGCTTGTTGCTCATGCAAAATCCAGGGGCAAGATCACCGAAAACTACTGCATTAGGGGGTAAATGAGAACCCAACCACCTGGAGAGTGCAATTTGCCGATAGGTAATGTGTCCTAGCCAGTCTTGATACCAGTATATGTTGACCATCAGCCATAGTGCTGCCGAACCGAAAATAACTGATCTTTTGAATATAGGAGCGGCTGTGCTTTGATTAAGTAAATGAAGCATACTTGCTGACAGGATACACAGAGCAGGATAGTACAGAACAAAATATCTGCTGGGAGCATAGTTTACAACTGACATGAAAAGGAAGAATATTCCTGCCCAATAGAGACAGTAATCGCTGGATGAATCTATTTTATGTACTATGTTTTTCCGTTGAATAACAAGAAATAGCCATCCTAAAGTTAGAGATGTTTCAACTGGCATATGTTTCAAAAGATATGGTAATTCACCCCGTTCCCAAACAAAGCATGAAATCGCTATGTTTTCGAAAAGCCTGCCAATGCTGTGTGGTACTAACTGGTAACCTATGTAGTATCGGTTTGCTTCTGCTAGTTGTGTGTGATATGGTATCCACCAGAGCATTAAATATGCTGCGATAGGTATCAGAAGCCCGGCAGCAAGCCACAGCAACTGGCGTTTAGTTTTGCGTGTGTTGTCACGATCTCTTTGAAAGTAGATCAGCAAAAATGGAACTGGCCATATTAATGCTCCCAACCCACGTACCCAGTAGATACAGCCTAGCACAACTCCTAACATGAAGAGCCAGTGATATCCTTCTGCTTCCGAATTATCGAATTTAACCCATGTCCACCATGCCAATGTTAGTACTAATGATCCTGGTGTATCCATTAATCCCAAACGATTATATAAAAGGTATGCATGTCCCAGTCCCAGCATCAGTGTCCCTAACCAGGCAATGTCAGTATTGTATAATCGCTTCAATCCATCCCAAAGAATTACTAATGTAATAAGACTGCATACAATTGAGATGTCTCTCGTCTGTACCACTCCTACTCCCCATATCCTGAATACTATAATCTGTAAATAGTTGAGGGCAGGCATTATTAGCATATTGTTAAAATGATCAGTAATCATATGTCCATAAAGAACATAGTTTCTGGCATTATGCATGTAAAAGCCCTCATCTGTTATGAGAGCACTCGACCAGGTAAGTCTGGAATATGCATCACTTTGAGGATAGATTAGTCTTAGGTAGACTGTAAGGCATACGGCTGTCAATAATGAAAGTCGATACAGGATTGTTATCAGTTTTGGGTTAACTTTTATCATTTGAGAGTTTGCAGAGATTACCTTCTTTGAAGACTTGCAGGTTTACGATTATGAGAAGAATTGCAACAAGTGAAATGTATAGCCCAAGAAGTACAGTAAAGGGTCGATACTGAAGCCTGATATGCTGGCAGCCAGGGGGGATTTGCATCGACATGATACCTTCATCGGTACGGTTTAAAGCAATCTGCCTATTGTTCCAAGTTGCCTTCCAGCCAGGGTATGCAGGGATCGCTGCTATCAAGAGAGCACGCTTGCTATGTTTGGGAATATTGATAATCAACTCATCAATCTCCCTCTTGAAGGAGATATGCAGATGTTTGGGTTCGAAGTTTGATTGCGTGCTGGTAATACCTTCGACCATCGGCAGCTTTTGATTGTTACGTGCAGTGTGATCTATTACTGCTGTTGTGAATGGGTTGAATGTAGGAGCAGACATCAAGCCTAATGTTTGAAGATCATCTTTTTCATATACCGCCCTTTTAACTGTCCAAAAAAGATGATGATAGTCCTGGTTAATATACATTTTCAACATTGGATAAGTGTCAGCGGAATACTGCACAGAAACTGGCTGCAATACAGGGTTGTCTATTTTATAGTAAAGTGGAATGAGGATCTTTTTCACTCCAAGCAGACTAAGATATTTTCCTACATTAACACTGTTATTTTGCAAGGCTGATTTAGCAAGCCAGTTTATTTTAGCTACGCCATTGAGCGGAAGTGGTTCGTATCCAGAAGCGGAATAGATATTGGAGGTGATATTCAGGTTTGGATTGAAGCTGTTAATTTCACCTTGTAACTGCTTTCCTTCAGATTCTCCATAATCCCTGTATCCATCCCTAATAAATCCATCAGCATAAACACCATTATATGGCAGGTAATCATTACCAGATATGTGTAAAGCCGACGTTGCAAGCAAATGTGAGTATTTTTGTAAAGATGTTATTTTTGCTGTGGGCAGCCACTCAGCCGCACCACAAAATAGCGGGATTAATGTACAGAAATATACTAACGGTAAAACCAGCTTTTGACGCCCTATATTCATGGATGCTATAAAAATGTCAAAGCCTTTTGCAGAAAGAACAACAAATGCCATATCACTCATTATGAGAAATCTGGCAGGATCATGAAATTTGTCTAACCCTGGAAGTATATGGAAAAGGAGGATGTACAGTCCGCCATTCGCTCCCAATGCTGCCCAGATGCATATAACCGATAAAAAAAGCCATGAACGATGGAACGCATCATTTCTTTTTAAGCGGATCACACAGACAATCAGGAGAATTGGTACCCATCCTATGAACAGAGCTGGTTCCCATGCATTCCCCTGTCCCCAATAGTTGGCTGTGGAAGGGCTGCCAGTAAAATTAGGAACAAGGAAATTGAATAGCTCTCCAGGAATTAAATGAAACCGGTTCGCTTGCCACACTCCCAGGTCCTGGCGTGCACTCTGTGTCATAAGTTCCAGCATAGGCAAGATCTGCACAGCACACAGACAAATCGTAATGCACAATGAAATAACCATGGAACTGATTTTATGAATATTTGCTTTTTTCTCTTTGGTAAACCGAGTGTAGATAAGGAAAATACATAGAAGTATTGTGAGATAGGTTACCTGTGGATGAGCAGCCATTATGATGGCTGTAAATGCCAAAGCGAGATATATTCTATTGCTGGTTGTACCAGATTCAAGTACAAGGTCAAGATAGTACAAAACAGCAGGCATACAGCACAAAGCAA
This sequence comes from bacterium, assembly GCA_021805395.1. Taxonomy (GTDB): domain Bacteria; phylum Armatimonadota; class Chthonomonadetes; order Chthonomonadales; family Chthonomonadaceae; genus JAJZFJ01. The sequence goes on along the minus strand of JAJZFJ010000289.1, from coordinate 1,160 downwards.
AAAGCATGGGAGTGAACTGCACCCTACCTAGAATTGGTGAGCTTCCCATCCAGATGGCTGATCCCAGTGCAGCAGAAACAGGGCTGATGTCAAATCGCTTTAAGAGATGGAATAAATAGCACGCCCCAATGAATAACGACAGCGTTGTTGAGATATCTATCCACTTCCATGTTGACATCAAGCCAAGAATCCAAATCAGTGGAAAACATAACCCAATCTGAGGATTGCCAACAAAAGGTTGTCCACTGAGTGTGTATGGATTCCACAGAGGAATGCTACCTCGTATGAACCCCTCTCGCGCCAAATGATACATTGGATGGAAATAGAGGAGAAGATCACCCCAAAATAGAGTTTTCGATCCCAGGGTTCTTCCCATTAACACAAGCACCCAGATAAATAGAAACAGGTATGGCCATAGTCGAGAGATTTTTTTCAAATGAACAGAGTTTTCCTGAATAGAGTGGTTGGATGAGCAGCATATCTACTCTCCAGGAGGCGTTTTGTTACATACTATTCGTTAGAACAATACTACGAGTTTAGCATGAGGAGGGATAGATGTCAAACAGTTCAGAAGTAGCTTTGAATCTCAAGCCAGGAAATATTGCTATCATAGGAGGGACAGGCTTTGAGAAATTGCCGCCTGAAATCTTTGCTGAAGAGATAAAAGTGACAACTGATTACGGTGAAGTAACCCTCCTGTCAATATCAGATAACTATATAGAACCTTTCTCACTATATTTCCTTTCTCGTCACGGACCAGAGCACAAGGTAGCTCCGCACGATATTAATTACAAGGCAAACTGTGCAGCCTTAAAGATTTTAGGAGTTGAATATGTTGTAGCCTGCAATGCTGTCGGCTCGCTTAGGAAGGAAATATTGCCGGGCAGTTTTGTCTTACTAGATGATTTTATTGACTTTACCCGATCACGCGAAATAACATACTTCGGTAGCACAGATTGGCATCACACTGATTTCACAATTCCTTATTCCAGAAGCGTGCAATCAGCATTAAGGCATGCCGTACTATCAACAATAGGTGATGCAGTTCCTGTAGTAACCTATCTATGTTGTGATGGACCCCGTTTTGAAACCCCCGCTGAGATAAGGCTGTTCGCTAACTGGGGAGCGGATGTAGTCGGTATGACAGGAGTTCCTGAAGT